>DATFLS010000373.1:0-3616 GCA_035267465.1 bacterium | reverse complement strand
GTCCGTGTCCGAACTGGCACAGAAATTCCAGCAGTATCTCGAAGAAGCAATCCTGGATCCGGAGATGTTCCAATCCGGCAATGTTTCCCGCTTTGTCTGGCAACCGATTACCGACATCCATCTGCAGTCTCATCTGCCATTCGAACTCGAACCGAATGGTAATATCATATATGTGTACATATTTGCCATTGTCGGTGTGTTCGTCCTGATCCTGGCCTGTATCAATTTTGTGAATCTGGCGACTGCCCGGTATATGAATCGGGCCGAAGAAGTCAGTATGCGCAAAGTGTATGGCGCCAGGCGCACCCAGCTCATGCGGCAGTTCTTGTGGGAAACCATGCTGTATGTCTTGCTGGCCCTTGCCCTGGCCCTCCTGCTCGCCGAGATCACCCTGCCCGGTGTGAATGCCCTCGCCGGGAAACACCTCACTGCGTCTCTACTGACTTCACCCTTTGCGCTCGGTCTATTAGGGATCCTCCTCATTGTCGTGACCCTGATGGCCGGGGGCTATCCGGCCTGGGTCCTGTCCACCTTCCGGCCGATGGCGGCGCTCCAGGGACAGGGGAGGTCACGCGTGCACCATCCCTGGATGCGCAATGGGCTGGTGGTGGGGCAATTCTGCATTGCCACGGCATTACTGATCGGAACCATGACCGTCTACGGCCAGCTGCACTACGTACAGGAGAAACAACTGGGATTCGACAAAGCACATATCCTGGTGGTAGAAGATGCCCGGCAGCTGGGAGATTCCTATCGCCTGTTTCGGGATCGGGTGGCAGCACTCCCCCAGGTGAGTGCCGCTTCCGCTGCCCACAGTATCCCCGGCAGGCCCTTTGATGCCATGCCCTTTCTCCCCGAGCAGCCGTCGAATTTCCAGGAAACATCCCTGGCGTATACGATGGTGGATGAACACTTTGCGGAGGTCCTGGATCTCCATGTAGTGGACGGACGGAATTTTTCTCCGGCGTTTTCCACGGATTCCTCGGCGTTTTTGATCAATCAACAGGCCGCGAAGGTACTCGGATGGTCCGATCCGGTCGGAAAGCAGCTGGATTACGGGTACGGCGAAGGCACAGTGGTCGGCGTCGTCGAGGATTTCCATTTCGAATCCCTGCATGAGGCGATCAGACCGCTGGTCATGCCGTATATCCGGTGGTCTCCCGGCTTTCTCATGGTCCGGCTCCGCCACGGAGATCCTCAAAAAACCATCGCCGCAGTTCGAGCCATCTGGCAGGACGTGAATCCCCACCGTCCGCTCCACACCTCGTTCCTGGATCAGGACTATCAGCGATTATATGACAGTGAGCGTCGGATGGCCAGGCTCTTTAGCATATTCTCCGGGCTGGCCATCTTGATTGCCTGTGTGGGATTATTTGGCCTGGCGGCCTTTGCTGCTGAGCGCCGTACCAAGGAAATCGGCATACGAAAAGTCCTGGGGGCCACTACAATGCAAATTGTCACCTTGCTCAACAAACGCTTTCTCACGTTAGTCTCGCTGGGATTTGTCCTGGCCATACCTCTCGCCTGGATTGCGCTTCATGAATGGCTGCAGCATTTTGCCTATCACGTGGCTCTCTCCTGGTGGGTCTTCGCCCTGACCGGAGGCGGCGCGATCCTGATTGCCGTCCTGTCTGTCAGTTCACAGGCAGTGAAGGCGGCATTGACCAATCCGGCGGAGACGTTGCGGTATGAATGAACTCGTCAATGGTCAGTGGTCAATTGTCAATTGAAAAAGGAGACCGGAATCCGGAGACGGGAGACCGGAAAAGCAAAGAGCAGAGTACAGAGCGCAAAGCGATCCGGAATATCACGCTATGTGTTCTGCGCCTTGCGCTTTGCATCTCACAATTGACCACTAACAACTGACAATTGACAATTGACCATGAACAATTGACAAAATATATATAGACAATCTATGCTCAGGCATCAGTTTAAAATTCTGATTCGCAATATCCGGAAGCACCCCGGGCATTTTCTGCTCATTCTGGGGAACCTGGCCCTCGGATTCGCGGCCTGTTTTGCCATCGTATTGTACATATATGATGAAGTGAGTTACGACCGGTTCCACTCACAGGAAGAAAACATATATCGGCTCACCATGGATATAACCGAAGAAGGTACGACCAGAGAATTTGTCATGACTCCGCCGATGGGAGCGCCCGATTTAAAGGCGGAATTCCCGGCTGTGCAGGAGTTCGTCCGATTGCGCAAAACCGCGGGCACCGTGAGCACCTCGGACCATCGGTTCCGGGAAGAAAACGTCTTTTATGCCGACTCCACGTTTTTCCGGGTGTTCAGTCTCCGGCTTCTCAAAGGGAATCCACGAACCGTCCTCCGGCGACCCTACACCGTCGTCATCACCGAATCCATGGCCGAAAAGTACTTTGGGAATGACAATCCCATCGGCCGGACACTGCAAATACAACCCGGATTCCAGCAAGATCAACAGGAAGTGGAGGTCACAGGTGTGGTGGAAGATCCACCGGACCAGTCGCATTTTCACTTGCAATGTCTTATCTCCATGACCACCCTCGACGCCCGGGAGCTGCGCAGTTATAGTCATACGGTCTACTATTCCTATCTTTTATTACATCCGGAGGCATCCGGACAGGAGCTGGAAGCTCAGTTCCCGGGATTTCTCACCAGGCAGTCCGGGCCGGAGGCCACCGAATGGTTGACCCTCCATCTCCAGCCGATTACCGATATCCATCTGCGATCCCATCGGGAGGGGGAAATCGAAGCCAACAGCAGCCTGTTGCATCTGTACATCCTCGGCACCATTGCGGTTTTTGTGCTGTTCATCTCAGCGATGAATTTTATCAACCTCTCCATTGCCAGGGCCGGGGTTCGACTGCCGGACATCGGTGTCCGGAAGGTGTTTGGTGCCGGGCGCCATAGTCTGATAGCCCATTTCCTGTTCGAATCGGTGTTGCTGGCAGGTCTGGCCGGTCTGCTTGCCTTGGTGATCCTGGATGTTGCTTTACCACTCCTGCAGTGGATTGCAGCCAGGGATCTGTCTCTCTGGCAGTCGACATCACTCGTTGTACCGTCTGCATTACTTCTGTTGATACTTTTCACGGGACTTGCGTCGGGAGTCTACCCTGCACTGGCGCTGACCGGTGATTGGCCGGTTACCGCGCTCTCCGGCAGGAGAAAGCCCCGATTCCGGGGAGCGAACGTCAGCAAGGTACTGGTGGTTGCGCAATTCGCCCTCTCCGTGATCCTGATAGTGGGCACACTGACCGCCTGGCGACAGCTCCGGTTCGTTCAGAACAAGGAATTGGGCTTTGCGGAGGATCAACTGGTAGTCCTACCCCTTCAACTCACGGATAACAGTGCGGAGACGCTGGCCCAATTCAAACACCGGCTCCTCCGGCATACCGGTATCGAGGCGGTCACCGGATCCCGGGGAGTCCTGGGTAGAGGGGTAGCATCGTCCACGTTTTATCCCGGGGGTGAAGCAGCCAATCAACCGCGAATCATGCGGGTATTGCATGTGGATGCCGATTTCATTGCAACTTACGGAATGTCCCTGACAGCGGGACGGGATTTTTCCCGTACCACGGGAATGGAACGGGAGGCTGTGATTCTGAACCAGACCGCGGTAGACCTGTTG
>DATFLS010000372.1:0-3444 GCA_035267465.1 bacterium | reverse complement strand
AGTTCCGGATCCAGTTTCAGAGCACGGCTGCTGGCTTCATCCGCCTGAGCGAGATCCGCTGCATTACCAGGGTAATAGGTGTTGAGGAGTGAACAACTGTCAGCAATTCCCGCATACGCCAGTGCATAACCGGGATCGATCTCCGTCGCCCGGATAAACATCTGGCGGGCAAAATCGAGACTCTTCTTCCGGGTCTGATGGAAGAACTGCCGGCCCCGGAGATAATACTCATACGCTTTCACATCAACCGAAGAGGTGCGTACAAGAGCCGCTTCCTCGCTTTTGCTTAAAATCACCCGGAGAGCACGCACGATATTCTGTGCAATTTCTTCCTGAATGGCGAACACCTCTTCCATCTCCCGATTAAAACGCTCCGACCAGAGTTGATATCCATTGGCAACATCGATCAGTTGTGCATGTATCCGGAGTTTGTTCCCCGATTTCCGCACAGTGCCTTCCAGTACCGAGAGCACATTCAACTGCTCGCCAAGCGCGCGCACGTCCAGATTTTTTCCGCGAATGGCATAGACGGAGGTACGAGAGACCATGCTGAGATGTTCGACTTTCGATAAGGCATTGATTATTTCCTCGGTCAATCCGTCAGCAAGATACTCGGTATCCTGTTCCTGGCTCAAATTCGTGAATGGGAGGACGGCAATAGATTCTTCTGTTGCATGAAATTGAGTGATATCATCCGATTCCAGCGCCTGGACAAATTCACTGATGGTGCCGAATCGATCATCGGGGGACTTGGCAAGGGCCTTGCGGATGGCCATTGCCGCCACCATCGGTACTTCCGGTCGCAGGGTCCGAATCGATGGAACGTCCTGTGTAAACATATTCATTATAATCACCGGCACACTCGATCCGGTGAACGGGGGTTTTCCGGTCAGCATTTCAAAAACTACACATCCCAGGGAATAGATATCGCTGCGGTCATCGATTTCCTGGGAACTGGAAGCCTGCTCCGGACTCATATATGCGGGCGTACCCAAAATCCATCCACGCTGACTGGTGTTATCCCGGCCGGCTGCAGTCATCGCCCGGGCGATACCAAAATCGGTGAGCACTGCGTGCCCCTCCATCAGGAGAATATTTTCCGGTTTGATATCCCGATGGATTACTCCCTGTTTGTGGGCGAATGTGAGCGCATCGACCAGATCCCGGACAATGTGAAAGGATTCCTCGATCGAAAGCCGTTTTTGCCGTGACAATCGATCCCGCAGGGATTGGCCGGCCACATAGGGCATAACGTAGTAGTAGATCCCGCCGTGAACCTCCGAATCGTACACCGGTAAAATGTTCGGATGATTCAGGGAGGCGGCGATTCTGATCTCCCGGAGAAATTGTTCTTTTTCCAGGGAAGCAGTGAATTCGGGCTGCAGGAGTTTGATGGCGACCGGACGATTATGCTTCTCGTCCTCGGCCAGATACACTGTTGTCATAGATCCACTGCCCAGTTCCCGTTTGATTGTATAATTGCCCCCAACGATCTCTTTTAACAACTTCAGTTCACTGCCAACCTGTGACCGTATCGGCATGATATCGAACTCTCCACCCAAACCCTTCTTAGTCGATTGGTGACGCAATCATTTCAAGAAGACTCGCCTCTAATATCTGTTCATATTTATAGATATTTATACTCCGCTACAACAGAAAAGTACCAGAGCGATCTCGGAATTATTTATCAGAGATAAAGAGAGCGGTGAGTGAATACGGATGGGAAACAGTGCCGCACGCCAGCATGATTGTCTGTTCACATCTGGGCGCGAACTGCTCGCTTCCCTTCCCGGAGAGCTCTCCCCGTTTGCAGGAATTGTCGCCTGATTACATATTAATTCTGCATCAGCCTGTAAAACCGAGACTCGTCATGCAAGCGATCCAGATCGCTGTCACCCATGGCCTGCTGTCTCAGATCGGGGTTTAACCGGACTGCTTTGTCCAGTGCCTGATACGCAGCTTGCTTCTCGTCATTGGCCAGCCGGATTACAGCCAGATCGTACAAGACGCCCGGATCTTCCGGGGCCAGGTCGGCTGTGCGTTCCATCAGTGGGAGGGCCTCTGCGAATCGCCCTTCGGTGAACGCCGTCCAGGCCTGATTCCAGGAGTAATTCATCTGGGCGTACTTCAGCAGCCGACCAAGTTCTTCGAACGGTTCCGCGTGGTCGTCCACCCGGATATCGATAGCCCGATCCGTGTACCCGCCGTATCCGGCATTTTGTTTCACCACCAGCAGTGCCGCCGATTGCTTGCCTCTGGCGTCACCACCTTCCTTCTCTCCGGCCATCAGTGCTGCGTATAACCTTGATGATAACGTCCCTCCTGTGGTCAGGAACGCAGCTTCCATAGCGGTCACCACGGACTTTCCCGTGAGAATATTTCCCTGGACTGCATAATTTTTGCCGTGCCGTCCTCCGGCCCATGGAAGGCATTCTTCGCCGGTATAAGTGGCAGAACGCCCCTGGTCATCCACGATACCGAACTGCCGCCTTGCCGGCTGATCATCCGTTCGAAGCAGGATATCCACACATTCATCCGGAGTGGCGCCCCGCTTCAGCAGCTCCAGACCGTGCCAGCCGAATGTGGTATTGGCAAACGATTGCGTGGCCACTGCCCCGACGTCCGCCTCAGCCCAGGGTACCACCGTTCCCACGGCGAAGAACCGGGACGCCACGGCCACACCCATCTCTCCGGTCGCCGAATCCCGGGCCACGATGGAAAAGGTGGCAACAGCAGCATCGTGAGGTGATGACGCGTGCTGTGCAGACAGCTGGATCGAGAAGAGCAGCAGACAGAGCAGAATCAGTATCTTGCCACCCGGTGAGGTACAGGAATCAATCTCTGTGGAAAAATTCATAACGCTTCCTCAATCTTTGAGTACGGAAAAACAGGAAAAAACAGACATAAAGGCATCTCGGGTTCGTGACAGATGTGTACTTATTTCATAATCTGGCCACATTGAACATAGGAATTACGAGGTATCCGGGGACAGAAACTACTGTCTTGTCAGAGTCACTTCCCAGGAGGAGAGCTTCTTTTTGTCCTGATAGAGAGCGCCTTTATTTTCGTAGTGCAGGTCATCGATTTTTCGGAGGTACTCAGTCCCCGAAAACTTCCCATCCGTGGAATGGTACAGCGAAAGAATTACTCCTTCGAAAAGTGTGAACTGCCCGATCAGTTTCCCCAGCGCAGGGTTCACCGACTCCCAGCTTGTGGTGTCGCTTCCCTGGTTGAACGGGACGATCTCATAGGCGTTTCTGATCTCCTGGGGCGGATCGGATTTCAGCCGCATGACCCCGGTCAGCCTCCACACGTTCGCATCGTGCATCATCGCTGACTCACCTACCACTTCAATCCGATTTCCCGTCCGGTCCATGTACGCTCCTCTGGCCTGCCAGATGGCTTCGTCGAACAGATACGGATGTTCTCCAATCACAAGTGATA
>DATFLS010000371.1:0-5621 GCA_035267465.1 bacterium | reverse complement strand
CTCTCCGTTGATCGCGCATCCGCAATGTCCGTCGGACGACGGCATGGGGTGCCGGTGATCCTCGAAATCAATGCCCGGACGATGTACCGGGACGGATATACCTGTTATCAGTCGGACGCCGGAATCTGGCTGACAAAACAGGTGCCGCCTGCGTATATTTCAATCCCGGATAAAAATCAGTAAGACATCGATGGCATGAATCGACCCGTATTATGAAACACATTCTGATTGTCGCCAACGGTGAACCCCCCAGTCACCAGCAGCACTGGAATCGCATTAAACGCGCCCGGCCGCTGGTCTGCACTGATGGAGCGGCAAACTGGCTTATGGAGCGGGATCTCACCCCGGATGTCATCATCGGTGACATGGATTCGCTCCGCGATGATCTGCGTGAGCAAATTCACGCCAGAAGCCTTCACCACATTCCCTCGCAGGAGAACACAGATCTGGAAAAGGCGATCGAGTACGCAATCCAACAGGGATATACGGCCGCGACCATTCTGGCTGCGACCGGTAAACGTGAGGATCAAACCCTGGCCAACCTCTATCTTCTGGTAAAATACGCCGGGCGATTCGACATCCAGTTGCTGACAAACTATTCTACCATAGATGCCATCACGGATTCGCTTACCACCCGGGTGGAACCTGGCCAGATCATCTCTCTTCTCCCGGTCGGTCACACGGATGGAGTAACCACTGCCGGGCTGGAATACCCGCTGGACAATGAGAGTCTTGAAATCGGCAGCAGAGGGGTGAGTAACCGGGCAGTCGAATCCGAAATTACGGTTTCCCTTCGTTCGGGGGCACTGCTGCTGTTCCGGAATTTTTAATCAGGCATGTTCGCTCAGGATATCAGCGTCTCGCTCCATCCGGTCGATTATGGTATCATCGGTGCATACATTCTCATCCTGTTATTCATTGGATTCCGTTTCGCCCGCTCAGGACTGGAGAATACCGAAGATTACCTTCTGGCCGGCAGAACACTCACTCTCCCGGGCTTCGTGGCCACATTGGTGTCAACATGGTACGGAGGGATTCTGGGAGTCGGTGAATTTTCCTACCTGTACGGACTCTCGAACTGGGTTGTGTTCGGTGTTCCCTACTATATCTTCGCCGGAATATTCGCTTTCTTCCTGGCTGATAAAGTCCGCCAGAGCAATCTCTATACGATCCCGGATCGGCTGTACAAATATTTCGACAAAAAGACCGGGCTGCTCGGGGCTTTCTTCACATTCCTGATGGTATCTCCGGCACCGTATATCCTCATGCTGGCTGTGTTGATTAACCTGCTGTTCGGCTGGTCCATGCTGATTTCCATTCTGCTGGGGACGTTGTTCTCTATCGGGTATGTGTACCTGGGCGGGTTTCGTTCCGTCATCAAAACGGATTACTTCCAGTTCACTCTGATGTTTGCGGGCTTTCTGCTCATCCTGATTGTGGCTGCCCTCAAATATGGCGGTGCGGGCTTCCTGCAGCAGCATTTACCGGAGAATCACCTCTCAATCACTGGGGGACATTCGGCCCAGTATATTCTGGTGTGGTTCTTCATTGCAGTATGGACACTCATCGATCCGGGCTTCCATCAGCGGTGCTACGGGGCGAAAACGGGCAAGGTTGCGAAGAACGGCATCCTGATTTCCATAGGATTCTGGGCCCTGTTTGACTTTATGACCACGTTCACCGGACTGTATGCCAGAGCTCTGAACCCGGATATTCCGGCACTGATGTCTTATCCGGTACTTGCGGAAACACTGCTGCCACCTGTTCTCAAGGGCCTGTTCTACCTGGGCCTTCTTGCCGTGATAATGTCCACGGTAGACTCATTTGCTTTTCTGTCTGCAGTCACCATCGGGCGGGATTTCTTCTGGAGATTGCTGGGTTCCGAATCGGAGGATCGATCGAACGTCTATTCGAAGGTCGGGCTGGTGATTACGGGAATTGTCGCCATCCTCATGGTGTTGAGTATTCCCTCGGTGGTAGATCTCTGGTATACCATCGGAACTCTCTTTATTCCCGCCCTGATTTATCCGTTGCTCTCCACCTATTTCGGGAAGCGAACCATCTCGGCAAATGCGGCGTTCACGGTAAGCCTCACCGGATTTCTCACCTCCTGTGCCTGGTATATGTTCGGGCTAATGCACAGTGATGGTGACCGGCTGCAATATCCGCTGGGACTCGAACCACTATATCCGGGGTTACTTATCGGGGGGATTATTTTTGCCGTCGCCTACATTCATGCCACTGATTAACTACAGACAACATCTCTGGAAGATTCAGCTATTCAATAGACACGCCGGCACTCTCTTCGCTCTCCGAACCACTGAACGTACTGAAGTATCTGTCTGTACTGGCCAGAACCGTTCGCGCCTTATTCTTCACCAGTAGATTGAGTTGAGCATATTTCGCTGTTTCCGATGTGTTCTGTTCCAGGATCGACTGCAGCTGGACCTGGAATATCTCTTTGCTTTGCAACAACACTCCGTAATAACGGGCGTAAAAATACCGATTTTCCAGATAGGATTCCCCCATGGCAATAGCTTGCCGGAAGGCTTGCTGGGCTTTATTCAAATCTCCATCCGGACTGATAAGCAGCACCAGCGCAATGAGTCGTTGTACGCCGCCATTTCGGTAATCGGGGTTGCGGATTTCGAGTACCCTGATGGCCCGATCAAACCGTTTTCGCCACGCCAGCCGTCTGATCGGCGACTCTTGTGCGACTGTAAAGATCGAATGCAGCGTCCACCAGTAGAGGGCATCGATGGTGGGTTGGCGGAGTTGTTCCATACGGAGTGCGTCGATACTTACCGTATCGGTCTGAACATACCCTGAGAGACGGGGGACGGCTTCCAGAAGCGCTCTTGCTGACCGGAGCCCTTGCTGGTAAAGGTTCTGACTGCTGTCCTGGGCAATGTCGGTATAAGTGGCGCGCAGGAAACAGAGTTCGGTCATCAGTGCATGGAAGGACTGGTCCGGTTCCACCAATTCACCGAGCCGCACCAGATAGCGGAAGGCCAGGTTTAACGAATCCGGATTGCCCTTGTGCTGCAGTGTCCGCTCCAGGCGCATACGGAGTCGAACCATGGCCGAGTCCGCTTGAACCTGAATCGCATCTGTGCTTGCGTCGGGACGGATTTCCGGTTGGGGTGCGCAGCCCAACACCATCGTTGCAATCCAGAGTCCCGCCAGAATTCGCAGGATATAATTCGCCCGTTGCTGCCATCTATGATAAATATCGATCTGCCTGTCCTTTCTGTCTGCTTCCGACACCCGCCAACATCCGCTGTATTAAAATGGTACATACGATATCAGTGTATGAAGGGAATGTCAATGGAAAAACAGGGGAAGTACGTACCGGGTGAAATTCTTCAGCGAAGGAGGGTCATCTTGTTGGTGGCGACCACATCTCCTGCCACCAGCCGGCTGATATAGACTCCGTTCGGCAGTGAATGCCAGGGCGGTTCCGACACAATCCATTCGAATATCCCTGCCTGGTTCGTGGTCTGAAGGGTTGTGATGTGTTCCCCGCGGATATTGTAAATTTCCAGCCGGAGATCTGCCACTTGCCGCAGACTGTCCGCCATGGGAAATTTAAAGAAGGTATAGGCACTGAAGGGATTGGGATAATTCTGAATGTGAACGAGATCTGCCAGGGTTGGCTGTTGGAACTCGATTGCTTCCATAACGTCAATCACGCCCCATCCGTAGACGTTATTCGGCACGACCGCGTTATTTGCCGTTTCCATGAATGCCCGGCGGACCTGAGCCGGTGACCAGGCAGGATGCGCCTGCAGTACCTGCGCTGCCGCGCCCGCAACAAGCGGGGTACTGAATGAGGTGCCGTTACCACGCCCATAGGAGGTCGGGAAGTAGCCACTCGCTATGGTGACGTTCAGGCCGCGTGCCACAACTTCCGGTTTTATACGTCCGTCGAACGTCGGGCCACGGGAACTGAAACCGGTGATCCTTCCCTCCGCATCCACCGCTCCCACTGCGATCACCGAATCAGCATCGGCCGGAGCAATGATATGATCCCACCCGGTCCCCATGGTGGTTTTGCCCTCCACATTTTCATTCCCAACGGCCGTAACGCACACCATTCCACGCCTGACGGCCATTTCCACAGCCCGGGTAGTGACTGCGGTGTTTCCATCCATATCCGAGAATTCGTACCAGTCGAAATATCCCAGCGAAGAAGAGGCGACATCCGCCCCAACCCGTTCGCCCCATTCCAGGGCCGCCACGAATAAATCTTCCTCAATCTGATCTTCCTGGTCGATGATCTCCGTTTTCGCGAGTAAAAAGTCACACTCATAGGCAGGACCATACAGCGCGCCCTCGGCCGCCCCACCCAATACCGACATCGTCTGGGTTCCATGGACTTGTTGCCCGGCGGCGTCCAGGGTGTCATCCTGTGTATTGTCGTCATCCCAGATAAAATCATACTCAGCAACAATTCGTGAGGAATCGACCGCTTCGTGTCCGGTGAAGTAGCCGGTATCCAGCATTAAAACCAGAATGTCTTTGCCCGTATACCCTGCGGCATGGGCGACCAATGCATTAATCTGTTTCAGCTGCTCGAAACTTCCTCCGTAGTCTCTGCCATCGAAAACTGTAGAGAGCCCCGCTGCTTCAACGTTATCCGGGTGTACGGTGATTTCCGCAGGCCTCCGGCGCGCCCGCTTCACCAGGTCAATCTTCAGAACGAATGGCTGACTGGTAATTTCTGGTATAACTCGTTTTTTCACAGAGAGGCTGACAGCATTAAACCACCGGCTGGTCGCTCGTAATCGTTCAACTCCGTCGATGTTTCGGATTGATTCAACGTACTCTTCATACACCGGAATATCACTGAATCCCGGGGATTGAGTCATTGCACCACGCTGGTGGCGTCGAAAACGCGCGCGTTCGGTTACCAGCTCGGAGGCCGCAGCAAGCGTCCGGCGCAAACCCGCCCGGGAAGTAAACCCCTTATCGGTGAAATAAACCCAGATATGGACAGACGAGTCTGCCGGAATCTTCGCAGCGACGTCCTGCACACCCTTTGAGACAACGGGGAACGTTCTGGGCTTTTGAAACTGGGAGGCATCTGTCCGGACCGGGAACAAACAAAACGCAGTGGCGACGCTTATCAAGGCAAGCAAGATTACCGGCTGTCGAAATTTCATTGCCACAGGATATTTTCCGGATCAGATCTGCGCCCGGTTCACATTCAGGTTCTGGTTTCCGCTTATCCGCAAAGAACACTCCCGCCGTTGACATTCAATATTTCCCCGGTGAGAAATCCCGCCTGCGGTGATGCAAGGAACACCACGGCAGGCGCGATATCCCCGGGCGATCCTACTCTGCCCAGCGGAATAGTTTCAGCCAGCCGCTCCCGGCCGCCCCCTTCCATCACCTGCGCAGTCATGTCGGTCTCGACCCAGCCGGGGGCCACGGCATTGACCCGGATCTTCTCAGGGGCCAGTTCGGCGGCCAGTGATTTGGTGAAACTGATGATGCCTCCCTTGGATGCCGCGTAATGGGAATGTCGCGCTTCCCCTCGCTGTCCTGCCGTAGAGGAGATATTCACGATATTATCATTCGTTTCACCCTGAAGATAGTCCAACCCTGCACGACAGACG
>DATFLS010000370.1:0-16335 GCA_035267465.1 bacterium | reverse complement strand
TAAAATTCGCGCTCATGTGGGCGAATCATACCTGGCAGGATATCCATCCGCACAAGCTGCATACCGAGCCACCGGATCTCTATCCCGGTCCGGTGCGTCCGGGCACGTTTCTCACGCTCACCAATTATGTCATTGAGCAATATTTCTCCCATACTTCTTACTGGTTGATTAACGAGTCGCCGTACTTCTCGATTTACAGCCTGAATGATTTACTGGAGAGCTTCGGGGGAGTAGAAGAAACCAAAGAAGCACTACAGGATTTCCGCATCCGGACCCGAAAAGCGGGATTCTATGATTTGCATTTGAATGCGGTGGTCTGGGGAAGACAGGTCTTGCCGGGCCAGGAGAAGCCGGTTGATCCGAACTGGCTGATGAATGAGTTGGGATTCGACAGTGTCACATCCTATGTCTGGATTCATCACGTTCCGCTGAAGGAGTTTCCGCAAACCGATTATCGGTATGTGCGCGAGTGTTATCTGCAGTACTACCGGGAGGCGGAGGAAACCTTCGATGTACCTTACTTCCCGAACGTCACCATGGGCTGGGATTCCAGTCCCCGGACCGTCCAGTCGGATCGGTTTATAAACGCCGGCTATCCCTTCACCCCGGTGATAGCCAACAATACCCCGCAAGAATTCCGGAAGTCATTACTGGCCGTTACACAACAGCTGAATCAACGGACTGATACTCCGAAAATTTTCAATATCAATTGCTGGAATGAATGGACGGAGGGCAGCTACCTGGAGCCGGATATTCATCACGGTATGGAGTATCTGCAGGCGATAAAGGAAGTGTGTGGTAAATAGCTGTTTCAAGTGCTCACAAGTTCTGACAAGTGCTGGCAAGTGTCGGCAAGAAAAAAATTGGCGTGTAGTCTGAGCTCGGGAACGGTTGGTGGATCATGAGACAAACAGAGAGGAACAGAAGGATTTACGAAAACAAGAAGAATAGAAGGCGGTAGAGAGAAGTGAGAGAACAGAAGTGAAACGTGAAAAGGCCCATCTTCCCAGCCCAGGAGAAAGAACCGTTTGAAGTGCTCACAAGAAAAAATTATCGTGAAATTTACTCTCGGGAGCGGGTTGCGGATTATGAGACAAACAGGGAGGAATAGAAGGACTCAAGAATTCGTAAAAAACAGGCAGAAGTGAGAAGTGAAACGTGAAAAGGCCCCTCCTCACCCCCGAGGGTGGGTTTTGCAATCAGATACCCTGGAAAGAACAAGGACTCCTTGTAATTACTCATTACGTTACCTTACTGTATGCCATCGGTGAACACGTGTTCTACCTAAGTAAATATTGTCATCACATACACGCACAGTATGGTGTACTTCTCCCGTATTCATTATGTCCCTGGCCTCAATACAAGTCCCTTGTTGCTCCTCCCCTTGATACCGCTTGCTTTTCACTTCTGCCTTCTCACTTTTCACTTCATATCATTGACAATTGACCGCTAACCAAGGGAGCCCGACGCATGACAAATAGCATACATCAAACTCATTCCGGAATGAGCCGCATATCCCGACGCGACTTTCTGAAAACAGCAGGGCTGCTGTCCGGCGGTCTGGCCCTGGCGGCCTGTGGAAATCTGCAGGACAGGCTCGTGGAAACTCCCAACATCGTAATGATTATCTCTGACGATCAGGCCTGGGGAGATTATGGGTTCATGGGCCACGAGGTGATTCAGACGCCCCGTCTGGATCAACTGGCGTCGGAGAGTGTGGTTTATCCCAGGGGATATGTGACGGCGCCGCTGTGTTGTCCATCCCTGGCATCGATTGTCACCGGCCTGTATCCTCATCAGAATAAGATCACCAGCAACGATCCGCCGCTGGTGGGGAAGGGGGCACGATTTCAGGTCCGGGAGTGGTCGGAGGAGCGAAAGCAGCTCCGGCGGGAAATGATCGCACATATCGACGAGGTGCCAACTCTTCCACAGATGTTGAAGCAGCGGAATTATGTGAGTCTGCAGACCGGCAAGTGGTGGTTGGGGAACTACAGTCGGGGTGGTTTCACTAATGGCATGACTCACGGCGACATGGAGCGGGGCGGACGTCACGGCGACGAGGGTCTGGTTATTGGCAGGGAAACCATGCAGCCTATTTATGATTTTATTGAAAGCGCCGGAAATCAGCCGTTCTTCATCTGGTATGCACCCTTTTTGCCCCATCGACCTCACGATCCTCCGGAGCGAATACTCGAAAGGTATCGGGATCAGACAGACTCTATACACCTCGCGAGATACTGGGCTATGTGTGAATGGTTCGACCAAACCTGCGGTGAGCTGCTTGCTTATCTCGACCATCAGGGAATCACCGAAAATACAATGGTGCTCTACGTGGGCGATAACGGATGGATCCAGCAGCCGGATGCCTCCGGATATGCGCCCCGCTCAAAGCGGACTCCCTACGAGGGAGGCGTGCGCACTCCTATTATGGTCCGGTGGCCGGGACACATGACCCCGAGATGGGAGGAAAGTTTACCGGCAAGCAGTATCGATCTGGCGGTAACTGCGCTTCGTGCCTCGGGACTGGATCCCACGTCAGCGATGCAGGGTGTGGGTTTGCTGGACCGGGCAGCCGTTGCCGCCCGGGAGGCGGTGTTCGGTGCAGATTACACTCATGATGCCGTGGACATCAACGACCCCAGGTCCAGTCTCCAGCACACCTGGACGGTCACCGATCCCTGGAAGCTGATTCTGCCCGCCGCACCGAATATCCCCGATGGCAAGCCGGAGCTCTACAATCTCACAGACGATCCGAACGAAATGAAAAACCTGGCGGACGGTCACCCGGAACAGGTCCGTCGGCTTCAGGAGCGGATTCGGTTGTGGTGGCAGGGTGCTGGATAAGATTACAAATATCACGATTTGTTCGAATGAGGATTTTAATAAGCGGAGACGCTGATACCAGAGATTTATGCGTGATTGCTCAATCGCATTTCCTTAAATTTTAATCCATCCCTGGTTTCAAAGAATTGCAGAGGGCGCAATGGCACAGAATCGGATTATCCTGATTATTCTGAACCTGTCGGCTTACCTGCTTGTATCCCTGAGTATTTTTCTGGTTACGCCTATTCTACAGACTGATGTACCAGCACAAACGCAATCTCATGAAGGAGCTTTCATTGAATGGAGCGCTGGCTGGATTGCTCCCCCGGAGTTGGAAGTGCAGCCGAATACGTGGATCTGTTACCGGAGGATGGTCAACCTCCCGACCAAACCGGAGCAGGCCATCACCAGGATCGCCGTAGATTCCAAATACTGGTTATGGGTGAACGGGGAACTGGCCGTATACGAAGGCCAACTGAAGCGCGGCCCCACACCGGATGATACCTATTTCGATACCGTGGATCTGGCGCCATGGCTCCGGCAGGGGGAGAATACCATTGCGGTTCTGGTATGGTATTTCGGCAAACATGGATTTTCGCATAAGAACAGCGGCCAGCCGGGACTGATATTTCAGATGAAGGCCGATGGAACCGAACTCCTTAGCGATGATTCATGGAGAGCCAGAAAACATCCGGCGTTCGGTGATACGGATGCGCCGCATCCCAATTACCGGCTGCCGGAGTCGAATATCCGGTACGATGCCAGGCAGGCGCTGTCGGGTTGGACCGATCCGGAGTACGACGATTCATCCTGGCCTGCAGCACAGGAGTTGGGTAGCCCGCCTGCTGAGCCCTGGAATCATCTCTGGGAACGACCCATCCCGCTCTGGAAAACCTCTGAGTTACGGGAGTATGAAAATGCCGACGAGTTTCCGCTCACCAGCAACGGGGTGGGTATTGTTGCGGAACTCCCGTACAATGCCATGGTCTCTCCCTATCTGAAGATTCAGGCGCCGGCCGGACTGACCATTGATATCCGCACCGAAAACTATCTGGTGGGATCCACGCCGTCTCTGCGGCATGAGTATGTCACCACAGACGGTGTGCAGGAGTTCGAATTTCCGGCCTGGATCAACGGACACGAGGTCCATTATGCCATTCCGGAAGGGGTCCGGATTCTGGCATTGAAATACCGGGAAACCGGATACAACACCGATTTCGTGGGAGAGTTTCTCTGCGAGGATCCCTTTTTTAATAAACTGTGGCGACGGGCGCAGCGCACGCTTTACATAACCATGCGGGAGACCTATATGGACTGTCCCGACCGTGAACGCGCCCAGTGGTGGGGGGATGCGGTGAATGAATTGGGCGAGGCTTTTTACGCGCTCGATACCCGGAGCCATGACCTGGCGAAGAAGGGGATCCTGGAACTGGTCCACTGGCAGCGGGATGATCATACCATCTATTCACCGGTTCCCAGTGGAAATTATGATCGTGAGCTTCCGCTGCAGATGCTGAACAGCGTCGGAGAATATGGATTCTGGACTTATTACTTCCATTCCGGAGATGCGGCCACAATTCGCGAGGCCTATCCGCACGTGCGGGATTATCTGTCGGTCTGGGAACTCGGTGACGACGGACTGGTGACAGAACGGGAGGGGGGCTGGCAGTGGATCGACTGGGGAGAGCATAAAGATCAGTCGATTCTGTACAACGCCTGGTATTATCTGGCCTTGCAGGGAGCCGTGAAAATGGCCAGGCTGGTTGGTTCTCCTGAGTATATCCCCGCCTACCAGCAGCAGATGGAGACCATCCGTGAAAATTTCAACAGCGCCTTCTGGACCGGCGGCGCATATCGGTCCCCGGACTACCAGGGAGAGACCGACGACCGGGCGAATGCCATGGCGGTCGTCAGCGGCCTGGCGGATCCTGCATACTACGATGCCATCAGAAAGGTGCTGAACGAAGAATATCATGCCAGTCCATACATGGAAAAATATGTGCTGGAAGCGCTGTTTCTCATGGGGTATCCGGAAGATGCACTTCAAAGGATCAAGAGGCGCTATCAGCCGATGATGAAAATGGGTATCACCACGCTGCCGGAAGGATGGAGCATTGGATTTGGCAGCTACAACCACGGCTGGAGCGGAGGACCGCTCACCATGCTGTCCCAGTATGTCGCCGGTGTTGCGCCGGAATCGCCGGGATACGATCGTTATCACGTATTGCCACAGATGGGTCCACTCCGGATTGTCAACGTGGTAGTGCCCTCGGTCAAGGGCCACATCGAACTCCGCCTCCGCAGAGATCGGGACACCTTCGATGTACACCTGAATTCCCCGGACGCAACTGAAGCAGTAGTCGGGATCCCAAAGAAAGCGCTCCCTGAAGTCCGTTCCGTTTCAGCCAACGGCATCGAGATCTGGCGGAACGGACAACCCATGGATACCGTGGATGGAATCACCTTTCAGGGGGAAAATCCAGACTATCTCTTGTTCGAAACAGAACCGGGACAGTGGGAGTTTGATGCGGAACAGTAAAACAAGAACGCAAGATTCCAAGAATTCAATATTTCAATACTCAAAATTCAACACGACTACATCCTTGCCTCCAAGCCGGGGAAAGCAAGAACTTAAAAAAGCAAGAGTCCAAGAAGGCAAAAGGTGAAAGTGAAAAGTGAGAAGGTCCCGGAGTGACTCCCCCGACATGATCCCCTGTGGGACTTCGGAGCAAAAGGCAGAAGCAATTGAGGTTAGGGTAAGGAGCAACGACGTGTTCATGGTTATGACCCGAAACCCGGTGAATAAGAGAGGAGTGTCGTTTGTTCCTAAACTGTGTAGTGAATAATTGCAATACACAGTACAGTCTTTCACAATTCAATACAAAAGGAAGAGTAATCAGTAATCGCCTCAAAATTTACCCTGACTCACCAAAGGTGCTAGTTTGCAGGCCCCTCACTGGCGGGGTGGAGTGCAGGGCCTTTTCACGTTTTACTTTTCACTTAATACAATTGACGAGGACCAATTATCAACCATCCAAACCAAGGAGGCAGCATGAAAACTGGAATTAAACTTATTGGGTTGTTTGCGATCTGTATGAGCTTTGCTGTTATGGCCTGTGTGCAGCAGGCGGGCGCTGCAAAGGTCACTGTTGAAAACCTGCGGGTGGAATACCTGTCGAATCCGCTGGGCATTGATGTGGAACATCCCCGCTTTACCTGGGTGCTCCGGAGTGTCGACAGAGGCGTCAACCAGTTCGCCTACCGGATTCTGGTGGCGCGCACCCGATCGAATGCGATGAACAACCAGGGTGATCTCTGGGACTCCGGTATCCTGCAGTCGGACAAATCAGTGAACGTGAAATATGCCGGATCATCTCTGGAGAGCGGACAGAAATACTACTGGAAGGTCAAGGTCTGGGACGCGACCGATACGCCCAGTGATTGGAGTAAGATCGCTACCTTCCAGATGGGACTGCTGAACCGGTCGGACTGGGAAGGCACCTGGATCAGCAATGAGGATACCTTCGTTACCTCACCGCTGCTGCGCAAGGAATTCCGGGTAAATAAACCGGTCCGGTCGGCGTACGTATTTATCGTCGGACTGGGTTACTATGAACTCTATTTCAATGGAGAGAAAGTCGGCGACCACGTGCTGGATCCGGGGACCACCGAATATGACAAGCGGGTGCTGTACGAGACCTATGATGTCGCGGATTATCTGAGCGATGGTGTGAACGCGGTCGGCGCATGGCTGGGTAAGGGGTATTATAAGCATCGGACAACCAAGACCTACGGTCACCGCATGCCGCTGCTCCTTCAGATGAATATCACCTTCACCGACGGATCCACCATGAGCGTGGTCTCCGATCAATCGTGGAAAACCGATGCCAGCCCAATTCTCGAGAACAGCATTTACGACGGCGAAGTCTACGACGCCCGAATGGAGCAACCCGGCTGGTGCACGACAGCATTCGACGATTCGGAATGGGCCGATGCTGTGGGCGTTGAGGCACCCGGCGGCTGGCTGGATTCGCAACTCATGCCGCCCATCAAGGTGACCAAAACCCTCCGGCCAGTCGCCATGACCAATCCGGAAGAAGGTGTGTACGTCTTCGATTTCGGACAGAATATGACTGGATGGCCCAGGTTATTCGTGGACGGTCCCAGGGGAGCCAAAGTGACTCTCCGAACTGCCGAAATCACCAACCGGGACATGGCCTTCATGCAGGATACGGCCGTGGTCGGCAATCCGGAACTGATCGATACCGCTCCCAACCGTTCCGCCGAAGCCACGGACGTCTATATTCTGAAGGGAGCCGGGGGCACCGAAGTCTATGAACCCCGGTTCACCTATCACGGCTACCGGTACGTCCAGGTAGAAGGCTTTCCCGGCGAACCGGATCTGAAGAGCCTGGAAGCCCGGGTGGTGCATTCGGCCGTTCCGCACACCGGCCGGTTTGAATCCTCCAACACGCTCTTCAACCAGATCCACGAGAACATCCTGTGGGGACAGGTGAGTAACCTGCACAGCAAGCCCACCGACTGTCCCCAGCGCGACGAGCGGGCCGGCTGGATGGGCGATGCGCATCTGACCGCCGAGGAAGCCATGCATAACTTTGATATGGCGGCTTTTTACACCAATTGGCTGGAAGACATCAAGGATGCCCAGCAGGACAGTGGGTTCGTTCCGGACGTGGTTCCGCATCACGGCAAATACCCCATCAAAGGCACACCGGCCTGGCAGGCGGCTTATCCGCTGGTCACCTGGTATATGTACAAATATCATGACGATGTGCGTATCCTGGAGGAACATTACCAGCCCCTGGCGGACTGGCTGCAATATATGGGCTGGACCGCGAATAATCATATCATCGAATGGGGCCGCGGCGATTGGGTGCCGCCGGAAACTGCCTATAGTCCCATCGATGATTCCGAGTGGCTGACTTCCACTGCCTATTATTACGAAGGAGCGGTCATCCAGGCAAAGATGGCAGAGATTCTCGGGAAATCAGGCGATGTGGATAAATATCAGCAGCTGGCCGAAGATATCAAGGATGCCTTCAATGATCGGTTTTTCAACGCCTCCACCAACCAGTACGGCACCGGCTCCCAGACCAGCAATGCCTTTCCGCTCTATCTGGACATGATTCCCGAAGGGCACAATCAGGCGGTGTTGCAGCATCTGGTGGATAACGTCATGCAGGAGCATAACGGGCATCTCACCACCGGTATTCTGGGGACCAAAGCCCTGGTGGAAGCATTGCCGGAATACGGTCGAAACGAGGTGATGTATACCATTGCCAATCAGACCACCTTTCCCGGCTGGGGCTATATGATTTGCCGGGGCGCTACCACTTTGTGGGAACGCTGGGGCGGCTATCGCTACTTCGGTCCCGCCATGAATTCCCTGAACCATATCATGTTCGGCAGCGTGGACGAATTCTTCTACAGAAATATCGCCGGTGTGGATATGGCCAGCCCGGGATTCAAAGACATCATCATCAAACCGAATATTCTCGGTGATATGACCTCTGCGAAAGGACATATCGCAACGGTGCACGGACCGGTGACAGCGAAATGGTCCAAACAGGGTAATTCCGTCACTCTTTTTGTTGCCATTCCCGGTAATACCAGCGCCACCGTGTACGTCCCGACCCTGGGAATGCAAAATGTGCAGGTGACCGAAAACGGAGCCCCGGTATGGCAGGAAGGGAGCTATGTGGAAGGCGTTCCAGGCATCACTGGTGCCACAGTGGACGGTGATTACATTGCCATCAAAGCCGGTTCCGGGACTTACCAGTTCCACACAGCGAACTAACTCGTAGTGGCCGGTCACCGATAAATGCTATCGCCGATTATGATCTAGTAACGCCTGCATCTCTCAGGATTCGTTCTGAAGGCCCACCGCCGGTGATTCCGCAAGGGATCACCGGCGGTGGGCCTTTTAGCTGGAATAACTGCATGATTACAATATGCAGGATTATCTTGAAATCCCCACCAATCATCGTTCCCGAAAACACATTCTTTTGCTTTCTTATAATTTGGACGGGCTTATCGGAAAAGCGTGTTCCACAGAATTAGTGATAGCTTTATTCGGATCTCAGTAGTAGTTACTGTTTTATTGTGGCGCTCGCTTTTCCTTGTGTTGATATCGAATCGACGATAACCCGCGGTGATGCCCAGGAAAAAAGTTCAGAGTTGATTCAACACACAAGGACAGATGGACAAATGATTCTAGTGCGGGAAGGATCGATGAGTTATATCCATACATTAGATTAGTTATCAACCCTTGACAATGATCCGAATCAAACATATGTTTTAAACAAACGTTTGAAAGAAAAGTTGTGTCTCAGCAAACACGTAATCAGATTATCAGAGCGGCGGAGGTACTTTTTGCTCGCAAGGGCTACGCCGCCACCTCCGTGCGGGAAATTACCGAAGCCGCCGGAGTCAACATCGCTGCGGTCAACTATCATTTCGGATCCAAGGAGAACCTGCTCATCGAGATCCTCGACCGGGTAGTGTCTCCTGTCAATGCTGAACGCCTGAAACTGCTCGATGAGCTCGAAGCACAGGATACCCCATCCGTGGAAGACGTATTGTCAGCGTTTCTGTTTCCGGATTTACGTATCCTCGATGAGCTCAGGCGTCGTGATCCCGAGCTGCCTCGCTTTGTCTCCAGGATGTATTCCGAAGGCTCCGAGTTCATGTCGCGCGTAAAGGGACATCAGTTCGGTGAGATCCAGGATCGCTTCCTGGCCGCTTTCGGGAATGTGCTTCCTCACTTGAACAGGGAAGAAATCGAGTGGAGGCTTCACTGCGTGGTAGGAATTGTCCTCTATCTGTTTGCGGGTGTTGATGTTCCGGGAGTTGGCTCCTTGGCCGGACCTGACCCCGAGAGGACCCTGACCCGCCTGCTGAATGTCTCTTCCCCCATGATGAGCGCACCGTTACCGGTCCGCGAAGATTGATGAAAAAAATGAACTCAGAAGAGAGGAGCATAAACTGCGGTCTGCCAGTACGACCGGATCTGACGACAGACACTAAAACCAGGCGGGAAGACTGCCCGAATAACACATAAAAAGGAGATTGTCATGCAATCCACAACAAGCCCCAAGCGTACCGTCATTCAACGGCCCGAGTGGCTTTCCGAGTCCGTGTGGCCGTACAAGATATATACCGCTTATCTCGAATCCACACCCATTGCTTATACAGACGAAGGAACCGGGCCAACCCTGCTCCTTGTCCACGACGGGATGTGGTCCTACATTTGGGGTCAGGTCATTGAAACGGTTCGGGAAAAGTTCCGGGTGATCACACTCGACTTTCCCGGCACCGGGGTCTCCCCGGGGGCCAACCGCCCGGTCGGTCTCGAGTCTGACTCATATCTTTTGGAATCATTTGTGGACTACCTTGGTATTAACAGGCTGACCCTTGTCCTCCACGACCTCGGGGGGCCAGTCGGTCTTGGGTTAGCTGTGCGCCGATCTGAGTTAATTCAGGGTATCGTGTTCACCCAGACCTTCTCATGGCCACCACTGAATCGGATCTTACGGGCCATGCTCCGGATTGTATCAAGCCGCTTAATCACTACTATGAATGTTGGCACGAATCTGATCCCCAAACTGACAGCGACCAGAGCCGGAATCGGACGTCACCTAAAGGAGGAGGCGCGGGCAGCCTTCCTGGGGCCATACCATCATAAGGCGCCCCGGCGCCGGTTTCATGAAATGATGGGTTCGGCTCTGGTGGAGTCAGCGTACCTGGCGAACCTGAAGGATGCAGTACAGACTACATTGTCAGATCAGCCCGTGCTTACCATTTACGGAGAGAACAACGATCCCTTCGGTTTCCAGGCGACATTCAAGGAACTCTTCCCACATGCGGAGGAGATGGTCATACCTGATGGCAACCATTTCCCGATGTCAGACGATCCGGATGGATTCACTGGTCGAGTTGAAGAGTGGTACCGAAATAAGGTTCCCGCGACTCTGCATATCCCTTGAAAATCCATTATACCCTTTCTCTCGTCTGTGGTTGGTTGAAGGTCCACCTGGAATTCTAATCTTGGGCGGCGCTTCGTCCGGCGCCCACTGGGGGCCATCTTGCGCCATAATGAGTTAACCCCCAGCATCTTCGATCCGCTGTCAGGCAGCGAGAACGTATTTTCATTGCACGCGGTCGGATTGTCTTGATTAGGTTCATTCACTAATCTCCAGAAGATGCCAATCAGTATCCGGGAAGAAATACCGGATTTCACCACCATGATTAACAGGTGGGGTAAGAAATCGGGCTCCCCGTTCTATCAATGTCTCACATGCATGCCAACAATCGGGGACCCGCATCCTTAATTGGTGATCAACATGCCAAGAATTAGCGGGTGGGGCATAATAGTGTCCCGATTTGTCTTCTGTCGGTCCTCTCCCCGTTACCAGGAGAATCCAACACAGCATTCTGCACAAGGGTCCCGGTGCTTACTTTGGCAGAGGGAGCAGTCTCGTTGTACTTCCCAGAGATACCTGTGTCACTCCTGCCTCATATCCCGGAACCGATACGCAGGCGCGAAGCCGCCTCAGCTCAACAGTGTGTCATACGTGAAGCCAAGCGGCTCGATGTCGAGCATGGAGCCCGGCGTCATTCCGTAGGAGGCCATTCGCGGGTTATCGGCGAACTGGAGGAAGGGGTAGAACTGGTCGTCTAGGTTGAAGTACAGATTATAGCCGGATTCTGGCTCATAGATGTTCCCATTGACGCGCTCCCATTCGGCCCAGAGCCGGTCGACGTTGCAGTGGTGCAGGAAGAACACCGGATCGTTAGGTGAGGCGTCAAGCACGGTCATGGATCCCTGGTAGGTGATGTCGTGCTGGTTGAATCCCGGGTCGTAGTAGGTGCCCTCCCATGTGCCGCCCACATATGTGTGGACCGCGCTGTGCAGGAACGGATCCATTCCCTCCTCGTTCGGGATGCCGAGCATGGTGTTGTTGAAGCTTAGGGCATAGTCGATGGAGTTGTCATAGGGCGGTGCGCTGTATCGTGTCAGGGCCATCATGTCGGCCACCTCTTCGGCGGTCGGGAGGGGGATGGTCTTGGGGCCCCGGGTCAGGAAGGTGAACGGGCATTGGCTGCCGGCGTCTGTGTCGCCGAGCGGAATCGGTGTGATGCCGAGAGGGAATTCCCCCTTGCGGAAGGGTCCCGCATTAACGGCATAATTATCGCTGCTGTCGCCGATCAATGGGCCCATAAAGTCGGTAGTGAATATGATATCCAGGGACTCGGGATCGGTCCAGTCCCAGTACGGCAGGGTGAAGTCCGGGAAGGCGAGTTCACGGATGGCGTCCTCGATCAGAAGCATCAACTTGCGGTGCCACGGCAGAAACGCAGGCGTCTCGTGCGCCACAGCATAGCCGAGGTGGACCCGTCCGTATCGCACTGCCTCCCGGTGAAAGGCCACGAGCTGATCGTAATAAGAGAGTGACGGATCGAATGGGGACTGGGTGGACTTTAGGGCCAGGACGGCGTCCACGTATTGCTGGCGCTCGGATGCCGAAAGCGTCTTGACTGAGCGGCGGACACGAGGATTCTGGGGCGTCGGGGCGGAGCGGGATCCCGACGTGTTACACCCCGTGGCAGCGAACGAAAGCAGAAGGGCAGAACTCCGTTTGAGAAAACTTCTTCGGTCTATCATGAAACCTCCGAGGGTTGGTAAATTGGATTATTGTCCCACGCCCGGGGCTTGCTACGCATAGTCAGCGATTTATATCGAAATGTGTTTCGCCCTGACGCTCGAGTAATCCTGCATCGGGAACAGTGAATTTTGGATGGCTTTTGTACCGTTTCCGAACCACCAGATATATTTATATTACTTCTAGTGAGTGCAGGTTAGCATTACTACATTTGAAACACTATATATGATCCAGTTTAAATATTCAAGGAAAATCTGGGAGTGGGGATCACAGAGAATATATCGTGGTAAGTTGTTTATCCCGCCATCTGTCTGTGCACATTTTGGCAGAGAGGCAGTAAATTCACCATGTGAACGGTGGGAGGAATGCCCTCGGTCTCTCCGCCGGGATGTAACTGGAGCAGGCAGAGTGAGCACGACTGTAAAACCGCGGGGCGCCATATAACCTGTTGAGTGAAACAGTATCAAAGCATATTTCACATGACTGAGGGGATGGTTATCCCGAAACGTAAATTTTATTTATCACGTCAAACCTGTATATTTCTGCATCTTTACTCATTAATGATCCAATCTCAGACAGGAGACGACCATGGAGGCAGACCAAATACATTGGATAACCGAAATGATAATCGAGGACGGGAAACTGGACACGTTTAAGGAACTCGCCGGTGGATTGGTAGAGGCGGTACATGAGACCGAACCGGACACGCTGGTATATGATTACCACATCCGGGAAGACGGCAGCAAATGTTTTGTGAACGAGCTGTATGCGGACACGGAAGCGGCGTTGACCCACATGAATGGAAAAGCGGGGGAGTACATACCGCAAATCCTGGAAATTGCGGACATCAACACCATGATTCTGCTTTCGCAGGTGGAAAACCAGGAGTTACGGGACGGGCTGAAACAGTTCGATGCCCAGTTCACCGAGTTCTATCAGGGTTTCTCGCGATAGAGGCCGCAGGAAACCGAACCCTCAGGAACCGATCTGATTAGTGAAGACCGCCACCTGGGGATTTTCGCACAGAAAGTAGCCGGGCGTGTAATACCCGGTGGTGGCGAAGTCCAGCCGACCGTCACCGGTGAAATCCGCCACTGCGATCCGGGCGGCCGACTCGGTGGAAATCCGTTTCTTCACAAACATGGCATCCGATATGTCGACGGCTTTATAGTAGTACACGCCGCGCCACGGCCAGGGTCCGCGCAGCGCCACCAGGAATTCGTCGTCCCCGTCCCCGTCGAAGTCGCCGGTGATCACGTGATGGCCCGCCCCTTCGCCGGCATCGTTGGGATCCCCGAACACATCCAGAACCGTGCGTTTCCATCGCGCGTCGGTGAGGGTGCCGTCAGACATTTTGGTATACACCGACACCGTATTCCCGTGGAACGGTTCCACTGCCGCCATATAGGCGCACGGATCCTCCCCGACCCGCCCCACATCGACGTTGCCGCTGCCCTTGAATCCTGTGTTATCCACCTGGGTAACTTCTCCTGCATCAAACACTGTTTGCTGCCAGCTGCCATTCCCGTCATAACCAAACCAGGAAACTCCTTCTTCGCTGGCAATCAGCAGGGTATCGGTCTCTGCAGATTCCTGCACCGGATAGTCGCCCACCCGGGCGTGATGGATGATGCGGTAGCGGGATTCGTCGATCACCTGCTCCGGCCACTCCGATGCGTTCAATAGGTCATCCGGCGGGGTATAGAGCGTGATCCGCACCGGCTTGTGCACGGCATCGGGACCGCCCTGGGGACCCACCACCGGCAGGGCCAGCAGCTCCAGGTTATCGGTCTGGGTGAAATGCCCGAGTTTCAGTCGATGGGTGGCAATCCGGTCCCCGATAAAATGCGTGTGCCAGGTATCACCGTTCCCAAAAGACCCCGGATTCCGGAGCCAGGAGATCTTGCCGTCCTCGGGACCGCAATTGAACATACAATTGCCATAGTCATGGCAGATCACCAGGTCGGTATTGCCGTCGTTGTCGATATCGGCCGCATCCAGCGACACCGGTTTGGGAAACGTGGCAATGGCATGCTTATCCCAGGAGGGGTTCTCATACCAGGCGACGTGCCCCTCGGCCAGTCCGGAGGTTACCAGGTCGGGCCGCCCGTTGCCGTTCACATCCAGTGCCTGGATCCAGTACCCATCGCTCAGGTTATCTTCAACAACCGTCTTCTCAAATCGAGGTGTCGGGATGTCTTTTGGCATGATGATTTTCCCATGGAAGTGTAGAGTTCATATTTGTATTGCTGCAAGAGGATTCGATTACGTGAGCTATCAGTCCCTACTCACAGTCCGGTCACGTCCCGCAGGTAGGTCCTGGCTTTCATGGCGTATTCCAGCGGGTCGGCCTTTGCCGGATCCTGCTCCGCCTCCACCACCAGCCAGCCCTGGTAGGCATGATCCGCCAGTACTTCGAAGATCGGTCCGAAATCGATGACACCGTCGCCGGGGACCGTAAATGCGCCTTCCTGCACCGACTCCAGGAAGCTCAGTCGGTTTTTGGTGCACTGCTCCAGGACCTGGGCGCGGATATCCTTCAGGTGGACGTGCTTGATCCTGTCCGCGTATGCTTTCGCCAGCTCCAGCGGGTCGTCGCCTGCCCAGTAGATATGACCGGTATCCAGCAGCAGGTGTACCAGCTCGGGATCCGTATCGTCCATCAGGCGGTCGACTTCCTCCCGGGTCTGGACTCCGGTGCCCATGTGATGATGATAGCAGAGACGCATCTCTTCCTGGTGCGCTATCTCACCCAGCCGCTGCAAACCGTCTGTCATCGCCTTCCACTGGGAGTCATCGAACACCGGCTTATTCGGCAGAACGGCCACCGGCTGCTGATGGACGGCATGCCCCAGTTCCGCCACCACGATGTCGGTTCCGCCCATGTCCTTGATAAATTCCAGCTGCGACTGGAAGTTGGCTACAGTCCGCTTTTCCATTGCTTCCACGGTGAACAGCGTACTCACCCACGGTTCCGAGACCCGAAGACCGCGCAGCTCCAGCTCCCGCTTTAGCACCTCGGGATCATCCGGAAATTTGTGCCCGACGCTGCACCCTTCGAAACCCGCCAGGGCCATCTCGCTGACACATCGCTTGAACGAAATGTCATTCCCAAGGATTGGCATGTCATCATTGGTCCAACAGGTGGGGGTGATTCCCAGATGGACTTTTTTCTTATCGAACAGCATACGGGGATCCTTTCGTTTGGAGTTTCGGGATGCTTATCCCTGGTCCGCGATGTACTCGGCAGACCGGATGGCCATTGCCATGCTGGTCAGGGTCGGATTACTGGCCGTCCCGGTGGGGATCAATCCGTTGCCGCCGAGGAACAGGTTGTCAACATCCCAGACCTGGGAGTGCTCATTCACCACACTCTTTTCGGGCGATGTCCCAATCCGGGTGGTGCCAGTGACGTGGACCGGAAGGCCCGGCTCCACGAAGCACGGTTCGGAGCCCGGGAGAAACCCGCCCAGTGCATTAGCCGCGCGGAGCATGTCCTCCATCATGTGATGCTGTTTCCGGCGGTCGTCTTCGCTGAGATACCATTCGAATGTCGGCTGCGGCATTCCGAAGGTATCCGTGTGCTTGTCCGAAAAGGTAATCCGGCTCTCGTAATGCGGTTCCACGATACCGAACCAGCGGAGATCCACAATCAGCCGGGTGTCTACATGCGGTTGGACATCGCCGTAATGGAAAGCATCCCGGTGGATCTGGCAGTGCCACGGGCGCCCCGCGGATACCGGAATCCAGACCTGGTGTGCCGGATCTCTGGTGGGAAAGGGAATCGGATCGTTGGGATTGTTCTTCCGATGCGCTTTCACCTGCT
>DATFLS010000369.1:0-5829 GCA_035267465.1 bacterium | reverse complement strand
AGATCGCAGGCTCGAATATTGAAAATCGCCCCGAAATAAGGGATCCGGTTTCAGTTAAAATAGTGAGGAACATCTGCCTGGTGGCAACCATCGAATTAGCAGGGAAGTAAGATTGGTCACCACCGGAAATTTGAGGTTGTTAAAATGAAGTGTAGAGGGTTTCGATTTTTTTGTATCCTTTTTTATGTTATTCCTTTCATGATCCTAACATGCCAGCCTGAAAAAACCCAAGAAGAACAAATGAGTGTCTCCGAACGACAGCGGCGATCACTCCGGCCGGAAGCGGTTCAATATCTGTTTAAGGCCCAACAGGTTTTCCAGCAAGGCGCTTACCAATGGGCCCTGGCGTTAACCGATAGTGTGGAACGATACAACCCGGTCCTGACCGATCTCCATTTCCTTCGGGGTCGGATCTACACAGCGTTAAATTTTATGGAAAATGCGATTGATTCCTACCAGAAGGTCGTTGACATCGATTCCACCTATACAGGGGCCTGGTACAATCTTGGTAATATCTATTTCCGTCAGGGGAAAACGAAACAAGCAATTAAAATGTATCACAGAGAGCAATCCGTCACTCCGGCTTCCCGAAATCTCCTTCAGCTGGGAAGAGCTTATAACAGCCTGGGGGTGACTGATAGTGCAAAAATGGCGTATGAACAGGCCATCGCCATGGATGATTCAAATGCCAGTGCCTATATGTGGCTTGGTCAACTATATGAGGATCAGGGAGAATTGGAGAAAGCACTACAATATTCACGGAAAGGCCTTGCGTTGCATCCCAACCGACTCAGTTATCAATTCATTGTTGCCTCTCAATTGGTGCAGGCTAACAGACCTGAAGAAGCAGTTCCGTATCTGACATCCGTAGCGGAGAATCAACCCTGGAATTATGGCGCACACTATAATCTTGGTATGGCCTACGCCAGGATTGGCAAGGAAGAACAAGCCAAAATATATTTAGATCAGGCTGATAGCCTGCAGAAAGTTAGCAGTGAAATCCAGGAGTTGGAAATTAGATCAGACAGAGAGCCGGAGAATTTTCAAATATGGCTGGATCTTGCCCAAAAGCTGGAAGACTCCGGTCGGTTAGAGGAGGCGCTCCAGGCTTATCATAATGCCGAGTTTCTCCAGCCGGGGAATCTCCCACTGCAAAACAATATCGCTATCCTGATAACTGCCATGGGAGACACCTCCCGGGCGATTGCCCGGTATAAGGCGATTATTCGGAGAAACCCGAACATCCCGGATGTCTGGTTCAATCTGGGGGTGGTGTATGCGAATATTGGCAGCACTGCACAGGCGAAGCAGGCTTGGGAAAAGACCCTGGAATTGAACCCGGATCATCAAATAGCACAGAATTATCTCTCACGTTTGAATTCACAGTAATAATGAGATCGCATCTCTTCTGAATACTGGAGTCTATTTCTGAACAGAATACATGATAATGCTCGAATTGATCGGCGTGAAGAGGCTGTGTGAGAACAAGAGGTCGAGTTGAGTACATGTCATCCCGAGCAGAGTCCCGTTGTATGGGACGGAGTCGAAGGATCTCCTGGTAAACGCTCATGTGTGAATTGCAGCCCTCCTTACCAACCACCAAGCTCTGCAACAGCTTCCAAGTAATATTTCTGATGTTCTCTCTCTTCAATACTTTTTATATTACGAACTCCGGTCTTTGGTAAACCATTTGACAGGAGCATACTGTGCGAAAATTATCTTACCTGAGAGTAATAAGTTTTTTGTTTCTGGGTATACTGGGAACTCTCCTCATGAACTGCCGGTCTCAGGACTCACTGGAGAAAGTCCTGATAATCCAGGATGAACTTCTCCATATAGAGGCCCTGGCACCCTATTTACAGCAAGAGGGAACCCTGAATGTGACGGTGATCGATCAGGCCGCCTTGCCGAATGATTTCGCGATCTATAAAGCGATATTATTGTTTATCCACGGTGAATTAGAGCGGCAAACCGAAACGCGGGTAATACAGTATACCAGAAACGGAGGTCGGTTGATTGTGTTACACCACTCCATTAGCAGCGGCAAGGCGGAGAACCCGCATTATTTCGATTTCCTCGGCATTCATTTGAGCGATCCCGAGAACTCCAGCGGACCCGTCCAGCCCGGAGGTGGTTACGGCTGGAGGCATCAGGAAGCGAATGGGGAAGGCGTGACTCTGACGCTCACGAACCTGAGTGCGGATCATTATATTACTAATCACAACGTCCGGTGGCCGGATACAGTGCAGTATCAACCCTCGGATTTTCCGAGTGTCGAGAGAGAATATCCGGCAATCCACCTCCCGAATTCGGAAGTGTATCTGAATCATAAGTTTACGGATGGACGACAGAAAGTCGTGCTCATGGGCCTGAAATATTATGATGACCGGATCGACCATCTGTTTATGCAGGATCGGGCAGGCTGGATTAAACCACAGGGGGAGGGCGAAGTCGTCTATCTCATTCCCGGGCAGTCTGTGGAGGATTATCAAAATCCGAACATTGCACAGATGGTCCTGAATGCTATTCAGTGGCAGCAGGAGTGAGGTCTCCTGAGATTTTCTCCGCTCCACCCCAATAAAGCACCCGGCTCCTGGAAATATGAATTCCTTCCTGCCTCGCGTTCACCGGCCAGTCCGGCTCTGATTGGGATTCGAGGAATGGTTCCGGATCGGGAACAGACCGGCAAGTCGCCGATGCCATATTAGTTTAACCCGGAGCATCGATCTGAGGTGATTACCTGACGGACAATGCTCGTTACGCAGGATTCATCGTATACAACCATCCTTCCGCTTCTTCAATATGAGGTACTGCAGGTCTCCCATCGAATTCCGCCGCCGGATGTATAGATTCTGTTAGGATAAAATGTTATTCCCTCACTGCAAGATGTAATTCGGCCATTGTAAGATGCCATTGTGACAGGGCAAGATCCCATTCAGCCAATGTAAGATCGCATTCTGTGATTGTAAGATCACATTCGGCTTATGTAAGATGACATTCTGTGATTGTAAGATCACATTCGGCCGGTGTAAGATCGTATTCTGTGATCGGAAGATCACATTTGATCAGTTTAAGATGGCATTCTGTGATTGGAAGATCACATTCGGCCAGTGTAAAGTGCTATTCAGCCATTGTAAGATGCCATTATGGCAGGATAAGATACTGTTCAATTCGTGTAAAACGCTAAGAAGTGGGGTCCGGATTGATTCACGGCGTTGGAATAATACTATGATGCGATGCACGTTCCGGATAGTACATTTTTTATGGCTATGAACTCACCTCAGGGTAGGAGACGCATATTCCTTCAGGTGCATTTCACTCGTTGTGTGCGTTGTGGTTTACCCCAGGCGCGTCTCCTGCCCACGGGGGCGCAACCACGCCGAAGGAGCCACGAAAAGATCCCTCAGCCCAAAAGACGGGGTTCGGGATGCCATCTTCGGTGTATTGATCTGAAATGAAACCTGCAGACCCGCCCCGGATGGCCTTGGCGCCTGCCTGATCAGGCACCACACAGCCCGGCAATGCACCGATCCCGCGGCATCCATTCCCGAACATCAACCTTTGTCATCCCGAGCCCTGCTTTCCAAGGACGAGGGATCTCTTTCAGGAATCCAGGGGTACGATTACGTGACTCCCCGGGGTGACCTGCACATCGGGTTCACCCCCGGATCTTGTAAGCACTTGTAAGCACTTGTAAGCACTTGTGAGCACTTGTGAGCACTTGCAAGCACTTGTAAGAACTTGCCAGCACTTGTTTCCGACTATTCACTTGAATTTGTTCTCCGAAGATTGCATAATAATGATGCCGGAAATACTGAATATATACGGTCCTTAAATTCGTTTGAATATCGCATAAATAAATCGAGATCGAATGCCCCGTATCCCATATGATCGAATGTACAACGAATTTTCCCGGGTTCTGCTGAAATATGGGTGCACCGAGGATCGCGCGGACTTGTGTGCTCGCCTGTTTGCGGAAACCAGTCGGGATGGGGTGTATTCCCATGGTTTAAACCGGTTTCCCGCTTTCATACAAGGTATTAAAGACGGGTACATTGACATCCATGCCGGACCGGCCCGTTTTGGAAATTCGGGGATTATGGAACGGTGGGACGGGAACCTGGGGCCCGGAAATCTGAATGCCTGGTATTCCATGGAACGAGCGGTTGAGCTGGCCAAAACCCATGGATTAGGCGGTGTGGCTCTGCGGAATACCAATCACTGGATGCGCGGCGGCAGTTACGGTTGGCAGGCTGCCCAGGCGGGCGTGATCGGATTGTGCTGGACCAACACGATTCCCAACTTGCCTCCCTGGGGAGGAAAAGACGCCCGGTTGGGGAATAACCCGTTTGTCATCGGGATTCCCAGGGCTGAAGGGCATGTTGTCATCGATATGGCTATGTCCCAGTTTTCCTATGGGAAGCTGGAGTCGTACCGCCTGAACGAAAAGCAGCTTCCCGTGGCTGGAGGCTACGACCGCCAGGGGGAGTTCACTAAAGATCCTGCCGCAATCGAACAGACCGGAAGGGTGCTGCCAATTGGATATTGGAAGGGTTCCGGGTTGGCGCTGGTGCTCGATATGGTGGTATCTCTTCTTTCCGAGGGCGATGCCTCGTATCAGATCGGTGAGAAGGGAGAAGAATACGGGATCAGTCAGATATTCCTGGCGCTGGCGTTACCCGATGCGGAAGGGGGGAACAAACAGGTGAACGCAATCCTAAATTTCTTGAAACAGGCAGAGATTGCATCAGCCGAAGATGAGGTATTTTACCCCGGCGAGCAAACCCTGCGACGCAGAGCAGAAAATCTGGAAAAAGGAATTCCGGCGGACTCCGAATACTGGGATCAGGTACTCGCTTTATAGAATGATTGATCCAAACGAAGAACTGAATGTATACCGAAATTACGGGAGTTGAAAGGAGACAGGAGCACGTATGAGCGAGCTGCTTGACAGAAGGACCTTTTTGAAGAAGGCTGCGGCTCTCGGGGTTGGGGTAAGTGCGTTGGGCGGATTGCATCCATTGCAGGGGAAAGCGCAGGCCAATAGCAGGTTGGTTGTGTGTGTCATGGGACTGAACGGGCGAGGCGGAGTGCTGGCGGAGAGTTTCGCCAGGAATCCGGGATCGGTGGTTGGGTATGTGTGTGATGTTGATTCCAAAGTAGTGGAGCAGCGAGTGGCACAGGTTGCGGAGATTCAAAACCGGACGCCGGAAGGGATTACCGATTTCCGGCGTGCCCTGGACGCTGATGCCGTGGACGCCCTGGTGATCGCGGCGCCGGATCACTGGCATACACCGGCTGCCATTATGGCCCTGAAAGCCGGGAAGCATGTGTATGTGGAGAAACCGTGTGGCCATAATCCCAGAGAAGGGGAGTTGCTGATTGCTGCACAGAAGAAATTTAAGAAAGTCGTGCAGATGGGGAACCAGCAGCGATCCGCACTGAAATCAATCCAGGCGATGAATGACGTCAGAGAAGGGATCATCGGGCGACCGTATTATGCGCGTGCCTGGTACGCCAATAACCGTGATACCATCGGACACGGCAAAGTGGCCCAGGTTCCGGAATGGCTGGATTGGGATCTCTGGCAGGGCCCTGCTCCCCGCATTAAATATCGCGACAACCTGGTTCACTATAACTGGCACTGGTTCCGGCGTTGGGGAACCGGCGAATCCTGCAATAATGGCACCCACGAAATTGATGTCGCCCGATGGGCGCTGGATGTGGATTACCCTGTCAGGGTGCATTCGGCCGGCGGGCGTTATCAATTCGATGATGATTGGGAATTCTTCGATACCCAGGTGGTGACGTATGATTTCGAGGGTGACA
>DATFLS010000368.1:0-4277 GCA_035267465.1 bacterium | reverse complement strand
CTGTTACCCGCTGCTCGAAACCTTCCAGATCAATTTCAACCGGCTGTTCTTCAGCGTCCGTTTCCTCCTCATCATTGCCATTCTCCTGCTCCTCTTCTTCATCCTCCTCCATCTCCACCTCATCATTCCGTGGCGCCAGCGGCGAGGGCACATCCTCCCGAAGTGATACTGCTACCACCTGGGTGGTATTCGGGTAAATGAACGAATTGTCTATGTCACTATATGAAGGACTGAAGTGGCGATTGGTCAGATAGTAGAGATACTTCCCATCCGGATCGAAGGCAGGCAGGGCGTCATCATAATATCCGGACGTCACCTGGTGCCGTTGATTGGCATTGGTGTCGTACAGGAAGATCGCCCCGTGCTGGTTGTCCAGTCCACGGTGATAGGTCAACCAGCGGCTGTCGGCCGACCAGTTCATGCTGAAGTTCTCCAGTTCGCCGTGATACATCCAGAGGGCCTGGTCCACTTCGACGGTCTGATCCTCTTCCGCATTATAAATCCGGATGGTCATGGACTGGTCAATGAACGCCAGTTTCTTGCTGTCGGGAGACCAATACGGTTGATACTTAAATCCGGCACCATACGAGGTCAGCTGCTGTTGTTCCCCGGGATTGTCCAGGTTCCGGAGGGTGAGTTCGTATTCGCCCGAGCGATCGCTCCAATATGCCACCTTCTTTCCATCTGGAGACCAGGCAGGCGTGCGTTCCGCGACCCCGGGACTCCGGGTCAAATTTTCGATGTATCCGTGCTCGGCCGGGATGGAGAACACGTCGCCCCGGGCTTCCACCAGCGCCCGTTTCCCATCCGGAGCAATCCAGGCATTCCGAATGTGATCCTCGACGTTTTCGGTACGGGGTTTCAGTGTTGTTTCATCAGTCACCACATTCACATCCACTGTATGATATTCTTCGGAGGGAAGCGCCATGAGATAGAGCCGGCCGCCTGTTTCGAAAACGATATCCGCCGGTCCGATGGCCGGGAAGTGAATGTCGAAATCTTCGAAATGGGTGACCTGCCTGAACTCCTGCGTATTCTGATGGTATGACCAAATGTTATATCGGCTGTTCGGTCCCCGATCCGAAAGAAAATACAGGGTCTCCCCGTACCACATGGGGTGCATATCATTGGCCGGATGGTCGGTGATATTCTGTGAGATCTGGTTCTGCAAATCAAAAAACCAGATATCCGGCGCCATCCCTCCCCGGTAGCGTTTCCAGGTTCGGAACGCCCGTGAGATGGGCATAAACGCCAGAGTGCTGCCATCAGGTGAAATCGCACCGAATTCTGCATACGGAACCGGAAGTTTGTCAGGCATGCCCCCATCCCCGGGAGCGAGATACAATTGGTTATACCGCTGGCGTCCGCTTTCCATGGAGGAGGCGTACAGGACCGTGGTGCCATCCGGATGCCAATCGACGGTTCGATCACCCATTCCATGGTGAGTAAGCCGGGTTGGCGTTCCTCCCAGGGTGGGAATGGTGTAAACCTCCATGTTGCCGTCGTAGTTTCCGCTGAAGGCGATGGTGCTGCCATCCGGTGAGAAACGGGGGAACATCTCCTCTCCCTCCGGTGAGCTGAGCCGGTGAGCGGTTCCGCCCTCCCTGGGGAGAACCCAGATATCACCTGCATACACAAAAGTAATATGTGACTGCGATACATCCGGATAGCGGAGCATCCGGGCATCCACCCGGGCATGGAGATTCCCGGCGGTGAGCAGCAAACCTGCTCCAAGCAAAATCAAGCATAAGCGACGCATAAGACCCTCCTGAAATATCTCTGTTGAGTAAGTGATAAAATGAATACGAAACTAGAGTGTTCTCTGAAGTCAGAGTCGCCAATATTCCGGTTCCATGTCATACGATTGATGCATTAATTATAGAAAATACTTGCACTAAAACCAACAAGAGAGTTGGGAGCAGGACACTACATTCTATTATTGACCAGATATCCCAGGTATATCATTCCGTACGGTGTTTTATCACTATTCCCGGAATAATCTTATTGTTGCACCTGATAGGCAACTAGCCGGTTCGACATCATCACCGGGATATACAGAATGCCGTTGTCCTGATCGTACTCCAGGTCTGCGGTACCCTGGGTGAGTTTCAGAACAGTGGAAGCCCCCTGGCCGCGCCGGAAATACATCACCCGGGCGCCCGGCCAGTCGGTGAGGAACCAGGCGTTTGCCTCTGCCGGTTCGATTCCGTCCAGGCCTCCCAGTGGATCGGCGGGAGGGATGTCCCGCACCCGTTTGGTGCGTGTATGAATCGTGTGCAGATACCGTTCGCTTCCCGGATCCGAAGCCTCCGGTCCGGCGGCGGCAATAATTAACTGATGCCCTTCTGCATAGATACCGTTCGGCGACCGGATTTGAGTTCCCCGCAGCCAGAGATCAAAGGTGCCATTTCGGAACTGATACACTGCATCCGTGGCGGAATCGGTGACATAGACGGTGCCCTCGGAGTCCGCAGTCACGTCATTTAAAAACTGCGCCCCTTCCGCAGGATACCGATTGGTGACTCTGCCGTGTTCGATATCAATCACAACGAGCGCATCCACATCCGCCACGTACAATCTCCCTGCGTGGATGGCCATCCCCTTGGGGGCATGCAGCCCTTCGACCCATCTGATTGCACTGACGGATCCATCCGGCGTTACTGCCGAGATATATCCCTGCCCGTCTTTCTCGCTGGCATTGCCAACTATATTTGAGACGTATAACCTGTTATTCGCGTCGTCCAGTACCACGGACTCGGGCCTGTCCAGTCCGTCCCGGACTTCCCACAATTGTTTCACCTGCACGGATCGCTGGGAAAGCAGGAACCCGGGGAACAGCAGAAGGAAAAGGAGCAGAATTTGTGATCGGGATGAGAAAAGGTTCATCGTCGCCCTCCTTAATCATTCGGTTTATTGTATTGCCCATTTGATCAATGATCAGAAGTAGTTCATAATAAAAAATCCGACGGAGATTTACCATGATAAATGAGTGGATCCCTCATCATTTATTATGACTATTAAGTTAGCTCAGGAATGCCATGGTCTGGATTCTCAACGTGCATTGTAGAGCCGTTTCATGAAACGGCTTTACTACTCCACGGGTTTCGATGCCCCAAGTTCATTGCTCTCCTAAGTTGTCTTAATAGTCATATAATTTATTGATGCCTACTAAGATTACTCGTAATGACATAGAGGCTGGAGAAAGTTGTGTCCGCATACTCGGTCCATGCATTACGGCTATATTTTAGTCATCGTTACTATCTTGCCATTCCCTGGAATCTTTGCCAATGTTGCTGAGGAATGGCCGGTCATCGAATTCAGACGAGGAGAGGAAAGCCCGCCTAGGTGTCTCCTCAGAGAGTCACGTTCCACGTTAGATTGAGAACCCTTGCCTCCTTACAAATCCATTGCGGATAATCAGAATAAGGAACCTGAAACAGGTGCGGATGCTCCCGCTACTCCTCTTCGGCGGCAGGTTCAATACATTGGGCATAATGGATCAGAAGCAGCAGTGCAAAAATGGTAAATAGCCCGAAAAACACCACCTGGCCCATCACCAGGGGCTGATCGTTCCGGAACATGCACAGAAAGCCTGTCAGGGTGGCGAGTCCCGATAATAAGGCCAGTACCAGCAGAATGCCGGACATCACGTATCCATGGGCAGTCCGATACCAGATCCAGTTGGCGCTGAGAAAAAGCAGCGGAACCAGCACGCTCAGGTCGATGGCATAGGCTACGTTCGTGGTTGCCTCACTCAGCAGGATGCTCCTGGGAAGGTCCCCCTCGATCAGCGCAGGAATAATTTCTCCCAGCCGCAAGACCAGGATCAGGATACCTGCCAGAAAGAAATAGGCGGCCAGAGATTTCACCGGGAAATCCCCGGTAAACTGCTTGCTCAGTGCCGTCATATCCAGATGCATTAAACCGGCGATAAACGTGAACAGTGAAAACGAAAAGAAGACCACATAGAGCAGAAAATATTGGTTGTAAGCCAGACCGAACAGATAGGTCGCGGAGGTATACAGCGCATACCCGATCGAGCCCATCCAGAGGATACGTCCCTTATAGGAGCCTTGAATGGCGTAGATCAGTGAGACGATCAGGAGCGGCACCCCGAGTATCAGGGAAACCAGATCCTGTCCGAAGATCTGCGGTAAGACAAATGCCGAATCCCGGTACATTTCCGGGAGCAACACCCCACCCGCCGAAACGAGCAGCATCAGCCCGCCGACGAAGACCGAGAAGACATATGCCAGCAGCAGGCTGAATGGTGTCGA
>DATFLS010000367.1:0-2038 GCA_035267465.1 bacterium | reverse complement strand
TTCTGATATTTTACTCTCATACTGTCTATAGGTAGAAAGGCCCGTGGATGATATGGGAGTCTTAAACCAGCAATCCTCCAGAACCTACCCTTTCCTTTCGATTAACGTGACAACTGTTAACGAGTCGCAGATGATGTGCGATCTTTCGCTGCAGGCCGCGTGATCCTTTCTCACTGGTGAGATAAAATCCTGAATATGTTGAAGTCAACCGGTTCAACCGAACCTGAGGAACGATTCAAAAGGCGAACAGACTGAATCGATTCTTGTGCTGACCGGCGCGCGATAATTCACCCGCCGACTTTCTTCCACCTTCCCCGTATCCAATCGTTTCAGGAGGTTCTGTCTGCAAAATTCGAACAGCGTTCGTTCTGCCGGAAAGGAGGTGAGGCGGCTCTCAAGAGTGCTGAGGAACCTTTACATCCAATTATTCGCAAGGAGGATTTCAACATGGATACAAGGAGATTGATCAAATGGGTTTTTCTTATTATCACCATCGGATTATTCTGGCAGGAAGCGGGATTGGCGCAAACGACCGGCCAGATCCGGGGAGTCGTTCGTGATGATGCGACAGGGGATCCCCTGCCGGGTGTCAACGTGATCGTCCTGCGAACCGATATGGGAGCGGCGACCGACGAGCAGGGGCGCTATATCATCAACAACGTCCCGGTGGGCAACTACGATGTCCAGGCCAGGATGATCGGGTATGCTCAACTCACCAAGACCGGCGTACTGGTGACCATCGATCAGATCAGTAACGTGGATTTTGACCTGGTGACCCAGGCCATTGCCGGTGAATCGGTCACCGTGATGGCCTCGCCGGATATTATGCACTTCGAGACATCCAATACGCAGCAAGTCGCGTCCGCCTCCCAGATTACCGCCGCTCCGGCCATGCGCTCCCTGGCGGACTTTCTGGAAAAGCAGCCCTCATTTACCAGCAGAGGGGAAATGGAGATACGGGGCGGTTCTGCCGATCAGATCGGAACCCTGATCAACGGAGTCGCTTTGACGGACCAGCGACTGGACAACCCGGAAACGGCGATTCCGCTGAGCGCGATCAATCAGGCAGCCATCATCTCGGGTGGATTCAACGCGGAATACGGTAACTTCCGATCCGGGTTGATCAACATCGCCACCAAAACCGGCGACCGCGACAGGTATACCGGCAGCCTGGATCTGTCCGGCAACGTGCCGCACATGAAACATTCGGGAGAGTCTATTTTCAGCCCCTTCAATTACTTTCTGCGTCCGGAACTGGATCCGTCGGTGGCCTTTGTCGGAACCGAAGCCGCCTGGGCGAATGATGACTATCTCCGCCAGCAGTATGCACGATTCGCCGGCTGGAATAACCTGGTTGACAATTACAATGGCGGGAAACCACCTGAAGAACATGCGACGGCTCTGGACCTGTATCTCTGGGATGCCTGGATCCGGACGGCGGAACTGCCGGTGGATGAGCTGGAAGCCCAGGGTTATACCATCGATCCAAGCCTCGTCCAGGCATTCGAGGATCATGCCCGGGAACAGGAAGGCGGGCGTTCTGACTGGAACGTGGATTTCGGTATCGGCGGTCCACTCCCCCTGATAAGTCAGGCACTGGGGAATGCCACCTTCTATTTATCTCATAATTCCAATAGATATCACTATGCGGTCCCGATCCGCCGGTACGGCCAGGATGTGAATACGAGCATGTTGTCCCTGCAATCTTCCATCACACCATCACTGAAGCTTCAGCTGCAGGGGTACTACAACAGCACGTATGGGGTGCTGCGGGGTCAAAGTTCGTATAGTTACCCGAATGAGAGCCTGCATCCCATAAATAACCTGGGCACCGCCGAGGTGGGGACGTATTCCTGGTACCCCCAGCGCTATGTGAAGGCAGACCGGTATGTATCTATGGTGGGGGTGAAGCTGGATAAGGTGGTAAATGTAAAAACCAACTGGACACTGAATCTGAGCCGGAATTACTTTGTCGATAATGCCGGTGAACCCCGGGTACCGCGGGATCCCACCATCCTGGCCCGGTTCGGGCCCATCC
>DATFLS010000366.1:0-4506 GCA_035267465.1 bacterium | reverse complement strand
CAATAATTCCGGATCTTCCCGGTGCACCAACCGAATGAGCCGGACGATCCCCTCCGGCCGCCGGAGGATCGCATGGTCGAATCCGGGATGCGGGTATTCGTTGGCGATTTCCAGCAGGACATTCCGAAACCCCCGGTGCCGAATCCATTGTACGACATTGACGATCCCTTGTCTCACCGCTGTGGAATCTTGCAGAATCTGATCCTGGCGCTGGTAATAACATCCCAGTATAACCACGGCGTTTTCTCTCCCAATAGCCCGAATGACTTTTTCCATCCGGTTAAGATACGAGGGACGAAGGGTGCCGTCCGGGCGAAACGCCGAATTCACCGCTCCTTCATAGCCCGGGAATCCGCCTTGCAGGTTGAGGGTGAATGCCCGGACCCCTGCCCGGACATATTCCGAAAGGTGATCCAGAAATTGCCGGGTGTTGGCCTCCGGATCGAAATCCGGATCTTTCGCATCCTCGAAAGTCGCGTTCACCATCCGGACATTCAGCAGTAATCCCTCGGCCGGCGATTCCGGATAGGTGATCTTTCCATTGATATACCAACGAGTCCCTTCGATACCGACTGTCGTACCGCCCTGTTGAAAACAGCCGGTGAGAAAAAACATTCCCGGAAGAAGTGCGAGCCACATGGATGAAACGTAAACGGACCTGAATCGCATTGAGGAAATCTCCCGTATTGCTTGCCGTTATCCTGCCTGATACTGCTATGCAAACCACTCCAGATACTCGTTATGCGGATGGACGATGATATCCTGAAAAACCATCCTCTCCGGAGATGCCGCCACATAATGCACCAATCCCGCCACGTGTTCCGGATCCAGAAATTGAGAGAGATCGGGTTTATCCTGAACCCCGTCCCAGAAGGGCGTATTAATGCCGCCGGGGCAGATATTATGGACCCGGACACCGTACCGGATGGCTTCCTTTTTCAAACTCTGTCCGAATCCCACCATTCCGAACTTGGAGGCGTTATATCCGCTTTCCCGGGGCAGGCCCATCTTTCCGGCAATAGAGGCCACGTTAATGATATGGCCGGATCCCCGCTCTTTCATCCGGAGATACACTGCCTGCGAGCAATATATGGTCCCCTTCAGGTTGATGGCGAGGAGAGGGTCCAGCTCCTGGTCGGTCATTTTATCCACCGGATTGTAAATCCCCACTCCGGCATTGTTCACCAGGATGTCAACCGGTCCGAAGTGTTCCACCGCTGTAGCCATCAGGCGCTCACAATCCTTCCGGCTGCTGACGTCGGTGGGGACGGCCAGGACGTCTCCTCCCGCTTCTCGCAGCGCTTCCGCCGCCGCTTCCAGTTGGGATTCGGTGCGGGCCGCCAGGACTACCCGAACCCCTTCTCCCGCAAATATCTCACCTACTGCCCGGCCCACGCCGGTACTTCCCCCGGTGATGACTGCAACTTTTCCGTTGAGCGACATGCCTTTCCTCCCGCATTTTCAACTGTCATACGATTACAATTGGGACTACATAATAACACGACTCGCCAGAAGGTTCAAGCACCTTCATTATGAAAAATTGACTTTATTAAGGAGTTTGTAGTGCCCACTTCAGCGGACATTTGTTTCGATGTTTCGAATATATCTTTCAGTCAACGCCGAAGCCTTTCCTGCAAGCATGTGCTTGTTCTAGAAGATCTTTCCTCTTTCTCTTACAAGTCGCAGATCCCAATGTATCGGGGAGAAGGGCCTCGAAGAGGTAAAGAGGCCAGGAGGGAGAGAGTTGTTGGTGGGAAAATTACGAATCACGATGAGATATGCAGCCAAAACTCGAACCCCCTCTTGAGGAACGACAACTGCTTCGACCATATGCAAGGCAGGCGGGCACTCCCCTTTCGTAAGGGGATCTTGGATGAGACGAGGGGGGATTTGCCCCGGCACAAAACAACAACTCACCCCCTAAATCCCCCTCTCTTGATAGAGAGGGGGACTCGCCTCCTGGAACGATCGGCATCATCCCAAACGATCCCATCGCGTCCTCCCCTTTCCCTATCAAGGGAAAGGGGAGTCAGAGGGGATAGAGTTGTTGTGTAGAATTCCCCCACAACGTGCCACATCGCGCTACATTCTCCGCTGCCTCTGTTTCTAACGTTGCTCAAACTTCAGGTCACATAGCCCTGCGAGGGCTCCTGTTGTGTCCCCACCACCTGGCTCCGGCGCTCCAGCAGCAGCACGTCCCGCCACTGCCCGTGCAGCCGCCCGATCCGCTCCCGGTAGCCCACCAATCGAAAACCGCAGGATTTGCAGAGGGCCAGGCTGGGTTGATTCTCCGGGAACACTCCGGCCTGCAAAGTCCAGATCCCGACCCGCTCCGACGCAGCGATCAGGGCCTGCAATAATTGTTTCCCCACTCCCTTTCCACGGGCGGTTGCTGCGACGTAGATGCTGACTTCGGCCACTCCCCCGTAAATGCATCGCTCCGAGATGGGACTCAGAGCCGCCCATCCCAGGATGAATTCCCTGGACCGGGCCACCAGCCGGCATTTTTTCAAGTGTTGTGTATCCCAGGTTTCCCAGTCCGGGACTTCGGTCTCAAACGTAGCCTGACCGGTGTCGATGCCCTCCCGGTAAATTTTTCGAACCATTTCCCAATCGTCCGGAGTCATGGGTTCGATGCGTATATCTCTGGAAGCCATTATCTCCTTCCTTCCAATCAAAATCCGTTCTGGATGCCGGACAGATCGCCGTGGCTGGAAATGGAAATCACCGTGAGGAGCGCCAGAACCGCGAGTACCGACAGGATGATCATCCCCCGCTTTTCCCTGGATTCGAGACCGGCCGAAGCGCACCAGTTATCATGAAAAGGTACCAATGATCCAAACCAGATGGTGCCGTATTCATGCCCCAAATGCCCCCGGTGCTTGCATCTCAATTCCATGAGTAAGGTCACGAACAAAAGGTCCGGCTGCGCAACATTTACTTCTCCCTTGAATGGGCATTGAATAACAGATTGAATGCGATACAATATACACTATTTGAGTTCTCGGATTAACCGCTATTTTTCCGGTACCGGCATGTCTCCAATGAATTTTGCAGGTTTTCGGAGGAGAATTCTCACTGTCGTTTGTACAGCCTACTTTAGTGTGCATCCCCCTGGGTGCCATTCTCAATGAAGCCGGGATTGTTTCGACTTCGGCCCATATCCGAAGAGAGGAGGAGGCGAGCTGGTATGGAATGGCGGCATTTGAGGAAGGTACAGCGGCACGACCATCACGCTGGTTCCGGCATATCTCTGCGATGAGAGCATCCCAACGGAGAAAGAATTCCAAGCGCTGACAGTCCCTTGCCGGGCTGTCAGCGCTCAGATCTCTTGGGGGACCTTAGATCGAATATACCGCTAACAGCGCACGCCCCACCACCCCCACCACTTCCAGCGCTGTAAGCGGGAGGTCCCGAGAGTTATTGTTTAAAATCCCCGGCGATGGCGTGGTTGCACCTGCAGGGTGCAGGTTTCCCGTGCCCCCGCCCACGCGAGATGTCACGTCGCGCTACATCCCCCCAAAAACGCTCAAGTTTTCTTCGGTATAGCCGATTATTAAAAACAACGCAGGAAACAGTGGTAAATAGGGCTCTTTCCGATACTTATCGACCTATAATTTCGGACGTCTTATTTTAAGCCATCCTTTATTTACAGTGATTCGCAGTGCCTTGGAATACTGAGACTCACCACCCTGTCTCATGGGAAGAGTTTTTATACATGATTACACTGACTAAGTACTTTGTTTTATAAATACAGTGGCATATTAATATATGACGGGATAAACAGGATGAAAAAGAGAAAGCAATCTCCTGGCTCTCCAGTGACAGAGTAGCGGACATTCCCTGGCCGCTCCTCGCAAATAGGACTTGGCACCATCGCTCCCGCATGCCCGTTCTTTTGTGGGCCCACAGCGGGGCTTTGATGGCGAAATCGGGTTTCGCAAAGGCCCAACAAGTCGCCAACCGGCCCGACCTGTGTTCCCGATATCATTGCGGGGGCTTCGCCCAGAAGGTGATGCAGAGGGACGTTTTCTTTTGATTGACAGGATGGCAATGTGCACGCCATCCTGGGCATCCTGTCTAAAATCTATGTTGCCGTAATTATAAAATCCTGTACTAAGTGATTTTATCTAAGACGGTTCTCTTTGCCGGGAATCTATCAGTCTGGTATTACCACTGGAATGAGACATCTCTGGCAGGAAAGGCAAGTAAAATCGCAGATGAATCACCGGTTCAACTGTGTGAGTAACTTCACACACCGGCTGCGAACGGCTGTACTTTCACTGTTCGCATTCGATTCAAGTACTTCTTTTACCATTGCTTCTATCTTCCTATTATTCAGGGAAATATCCTCGAGCGCCTGCAGGGCATTGACCTGAACGATCCGGCTGGAATCCTTCAGGTATTCAAGTAACACCTGAACGATTCTCTCCTGCTCCTCAGCCGTCACTTGAAGTCTGGGCAGCATCTGGGCCGCGTGCCATCGTATTTCCTGCTGGTCAAAGG
>DATFLS010000365.1:0-4673 GCA_035267465.1 bacterium | reverse complement strand
CCGAATTCTGTCGAGAGCGGCCATTTATCTGCGACGCGAGCTCACGCCCGGCCTGAAGCGGTCCACCTGGAGATCCCCGATAGAGAAGTGTCAGCAAATCAGAGATTTGGGACAGTTCTAATCGGGGGCGGCGGGACACCGCGAATATCTCCGACTTGACCTTTCTCCGGATGGGGTTTGCCCGGCTCCCGGCCTCACGGTCGGGACGGTGCGCTCTTACCGCACCATTTCACCCTTCCCCGATTAGAGTTATCGGGGGGTATCGTTTCTGTGGCACTTTCCCCCCTGAGTCGAAACTGGTGGACATTTCTGTTCAGGTTCCAGTTTCGTCCCCGGGGCTTGACGTTATCAAGCATCCTTCCCTGCGGAGTTCGGACTTTCCTCCCCGGTTCGAAACTGTCAAAATCTCTGGCTTTGTTTCAGTTTCGTTACCGGGACGACCACTCGATCAGTTGTCTCAAAGTATAAATCCACTGCCGCCCTTCATGTTCCCGGCCGACATGTGATGAAATTCAACCAAAATACCAATGTGGAAAAGGAGATAGCATTCTGTATGCTGGCAACTCCTGTCATAAAATACAATTCCCGTTTTTTTCAGGAGGGTTCCATCTTCCCGTCAATCGATGCCAAACAGGTAAAATATACTGACATTCCCAAAGATACTGTCACGTCTATGACGGACCGGACTGGCTACCGGGCCCAATCACATCTCACGTCGCGCCGGTTCGGAACGATGCCACTAATCCTTTCCCACCGTACACAATCTCTGCAGTGATGCGGCTGCCTGCCAGTTATTCTATCGCCTGCGCGGCAGCACTCCGGATTAGTTTACGCTTCCTGCGCGGCTTTTTCTTCTGCAGATTCTTCTTCCGGCCAATAGAGAAAGCGACCGCAGATTTCGCAGGGCAGCATGCGATTGCCGGAACGTATTTCCACCAATGACTGCGGCGGGATCCGCTGCTGGCAACCCCCACAAGCCCCGCGAATCACCGGAACCACGGCTAACCCGTTACGGGCATTCCGGATTCTGTTGTACTTCGACAGCTTGGGACGAGGAATTTTCTCCACGATTTTCTTGCGCTGGCTCTCCAGCTTCGCCTGCTCCTCTTCGGTTTTTTCGATGGTCTTCTTCAACTCCGCTTCCCGCTCTTCCAGTTCCTCCTCCATCTCTTCTATCCGGTGTTCCTCCATGGACAGCTTCTCTTTCAACTGATCAATCTCATCTGAAAATTCCACCATCCACATTTCGGATTCATCAACCTTCTTCTTGAACTGCTCGATCTCCGAGGTCAGTGCATCGTATTCTTTATTGGTGGTGACAAGATACAGCTGATCCTGCTTCTCCTTTATTTTTTCCGTGTGGTCGTCCACCAGCGCCTCGTGTTTGCGCTCCTCTTTCTGGATCTCCTCAATCCGATCTGTATATTCCTCGACCAGTGCCTTGCGCTCCTTCAGCGACTCTTTGATCTCTCGGACGCGTTCCGGTAAATCGCCCTTAAGTTCTTCGATCCGCATTAACTCCTGGTCGACTCGCTGCAGCTTGATGAGTTGGGTCAACTCCTCCACTGATTTTACCTCCGTTTATCTTGTTGCTTGATTAAGGGTTATCTGGTTTCTTTCCCCGTGTATCAAAAAAAAATGCATCGAATACTCTCGATGCATTTTGATTTTATCTGAGATCCTGGAAAAATATTTCCATGATCGCAATGTATAACTTTTACAATACTTTCGTTTCAACTGCCTATCCAGCCTCCCACAATCGATTTTTTTGTTACTTTCTCCGCCTCACGACCTCGTCTGCAACTTCAGCTAATGCATTACCTGACAGGTTTGTTCCCTCTGCGTCAGCCGCCTTCCCGCTTTCTCTCATCCGCTAGCATTATTGTGGGCGATGCTGGATTTGAACCAGCGACCTCTACGATGTGAGCGTAGCGCTCTTCCCCTGAGCTAATCGCCCATCTCCGACCGTCCCCCACTGTCAAATAACTGTGTTCAATTTAGACGACTGATCACGGATCTGCAAGCAGAAATTTTTCACCTCCATCAGCACCACTGGCAAATCGGTTTCCTGCGGACTGCGGATATTGGTTTGCATTTATATAACCGCTTTCATTAAAATGTGGTCGACCTATACTTTGTCAGCATGAATTAGTGCCCGAAAAAACGGAGTGTCCGGATGCAGTATGATGTCGCATTTTATGAAGTATTCAAGGAGGAAGAAGAAGTCTTACGAAAATATCTTCCGGAGGGTTATGACTACCTGTTCACCCCAAAATCGATCCATGAGACGGGGCAAGCACAGCCACCGGCGACCATGATCTCCATCCGGACTCAGTCGGAAATTCCCGAGGTATGGGCTGGGATATTGGATGGTATTTTCACCCGATCAACCGGGTACGATCATCTCACCAGGTATCTGCAAACCGCAGACCAGAAGGTTCCGGCCGGATACCTCCCCAAATACGCTGCCCGGGCCGTTGCCGAACAGGCGTTCCTGCTGACATTGATGCTCATGCGTAAAATTGACGCGCAACGAAAGGCCATGCGACACTTTTCCAGAGATAGCCTGACCGGTGCGGAATTGCAGGGGAAAATACTCACCGTGATCGGAGTGGGGAATATCGGCTCGGAGTTGATTCGAATCGGATATGGACTGGATATGGCTTTGCTCGGTGTGGATATTGTCCGCCGGCGGGAGCTGGTTTCGCAATTCGGACTGCAGTATGTCCCGCTAGACACCGGGATCGCCAGGGGCAACGTCATCATTTGTGCGCTCCCGCTGACCGAAGATACATACCAGTTGCTTGATTATGCGGCACTGTCAAATACATCCGATAGTTCCATACTCCTCAATATCGCCAGAGGAGAAATTACCCCACCCGCTGACCTGCTGCGTCTGCTGGAGGAGGAGAAACTCGCCGGGGTTGGTATCGATGTGTTTGATCAGGAATCCACTCTGGGAAGTTATCTCCGGGGAGAAATCGTCCTTGAGAAAATTCCGAACAATTATAAGCGCGAAGCTGTTCAGGCGAACCTGGATCTGATCGGCCATCCCAGAGTCATCGCCACGCCTCACAACGCTTTCAACACCCGGGAGTCCACAGAACGAAAAGCCCGGCAAACCGCCCGGAATGTCGAATCATTTCTGAACGATGGCGAATTCCTCACTCCTCTCCCCGAGATGCTTCAGGAGTGAGCCCGGAATGGCACATCCCAGAGGGATCCTCCGAAGTCCCAGAGGGACCCCATTGGGGGAGTTCTTCGGACCTTGCGGGACAGCCTGCCCGGTTACGAACTTCCCAAATCTCTGATTTGGTGCAGTTGCGTCTACGGGGATAACAGCAGAACCAACATATGACCGCAGACGAAAAAAACGGGTATTATAATTAGCGAGAAGGGAAAAAACCGTACAGGCGACCTCCATTTTACCCATGCATATGTGATACATCCGCATATTGCTGTGATTTAATCCGCTTGAGTACCTCTGTTATCCGTTCGGCTGTATGACCATCCCACTTCTCCGGGATGCCTCCCTCAACTCTCTTCCCATTAATAATCGGAGTGATAGCATTGACGATGGCATGTGACTCGGGCTTTACCAGCCGGTTCGTTCCTTCCGTGATCGTAACCGGACGTTCGGTGTTCAGGCGGAGTGTTAAACAGGGGACTCCCAGCACGGTTGATTCTTCCTGGATACCCCCGGAGTCGGTCAGAATCACTTTGGCGTGTTTCTCCAGGGCAATGAATTCCAGATATCCCACCGGGTCGATCAGATGAAAATTACGCATTGATCTGAAATATCCCTCCGTGTCTAGCTGGGTGATCTGCTTCTGCGTTCTGGGGTGTGCCGGAAATATCAATGGTAAATACTGGAGAATATCATGAAAGGCTTCCAGAATGTCTGTGAAGGTTCCGGGATCATCCACGTTGGATGGCCGATGCAGGGTGATCAGTCCGTATTCCCCGGCTTGCACTCCCAGCGATGCCAGTAAGTCGGTGCAATCAGCTCGTTCGATATAATTGTTCAACGAGTCAATCATCAGATTCCCCACGAAGAAAATTTGATCTTCGCTGTGCCCTTCACTGGTCAGATGCTCATTTGCGTCATGACTGGTGGTGAACAGGTAATCGGAAATGCTATCGGTGACAATCCTGTTGATCTCTTCCGGCATCTCCCGGTCAAAGCTTCGGAGTCCGGCTTCGATGTGCCCCACGTTCGTGTGCAATTTTTTCGCCACCAGCGCACAGGCCATAGTGGAGTTGACGTCACCCACTACCAGCACGAGATCGGTGGGAGAATCCATCAGTAACTTTTCGTACTCCACCAGAATGGCGGCTGATTGTTCTGCGTGCGTGCCGGATCCGACTCCGAGATAAACGTCCGGTTCCGGCAACCCCAGCTGATTGAAGAAAATATCCGACATCGCTTCGTCGTAATGCTGCCCGGTATGCACCAACCGGATTTCAAACGTCGCAGTTTCCTTCTGCAGGATATGATACAGGGGGGCCGCTTTCATAAAATTCGGTCTGGCTCCGACAATCAAATCGATTTTCATAATCCTATCCCCCATTTCAGATTGTTGGCCATCCAGCACAGGTCAATACACGACAAGTTACTTCAAACAGATATTTTCGAATATTAGTCGCCAGTAAATTTAAAAAGAACCTGCAAG
>DATFLS010000364.1:0-40185 GCA_035267465.1 bacterium | reverse complement strand
TGCCGTGTACCATATTGCGGGCCAGTCGCCGGGAGTGCCGCGCAACGAACCGCATGTGTTTCGCCAGGGCGCCGAAGTCCCCAAACCTCGGCCAGTGCGTCCATCCCAGGCATTGAGACGGATACCAGACTGCGTAAAATCCGAGGATCCGGGGGATCTTCGCCAGCTTTTTGCGCAAAGATACTTTCGGATCAATTAAGTCGCCAGCGACTTTCAGATGTTTATCCACCGCTTCCCGGGCGATGAACAGCCGCATGATTTCGCTGGATCCTTCAAAGATGAGGTTAATCCGGGTGTCCCTGAAAATCCGTTCGACCGGAATGGGCGCTTCCCCCCGGGCACGGAGGGAAGCAGCGGTTTCATATCCGCGGCCGCTCCTAATCTGGAGAGTCTCGTCGGCGATACGCCACCCGGCTTCGGTATTGAAGAGTTTCGCCACCGCCGCCTCCAGCCGGATGTCCACGTCCTGATCGGCCAGGCAGGACGCCAGATCTCCCACCGATTCCATGGCAAAGATCTCGGCAGTCATATCTGCGAGTTTGTGTCCGATCGCCTCATGTTTGCCGATCACCTGTCCCCATTGTTTGCGTTCTTTCGCCCAGCGCCGGCTGATTTCCAGGCATTGTTTTGCGGCACCCACGGAGGAAGCCGGGAGCGTCAGCCGGCCGGTGTTCAGCGTGGTCAAAGCCAGTTTCAATCCTTTGCCCCGTTCCCAGAGTAAATTTACTTTGGGAACGCGGACTTCCTTGAACGCAAGCACCCCGTTTTCGATGCCCTTGAGGCCCATAAACGAGCATTTATGTTCGACGCTCACCCCGGACCAGTCCGACTCCACAATAAAAGCCGAGATTTTTCCATCGCTTTCATGGCGTGCCATGACGACGATGATCTCTGCGATTGTCCCGTTCGTGCACCACAGTTTTTCTCCGTTGAGCATATACGCATTTCCATCCTGCGATTCCCGGACAGACGTTTTAATGCTGGCCGGATCAGAGCCGACTTCCGGTTCTGTCAGCGCAAATGCAGAGATCGCTCCCCGGGCGATCCTGGGAAGATATTGCTCCTTCTGCTCCCTGGTTCCGAACAATTTGAGCGGTTGCGGCACTCCAATCGATTGGTGGGCGGAGAGCAAGGCGGTTATACTGCCGTCCTGGCCGGAGAGCATTTTCATGATCTCATTGTATTCATACTGTGTTAAACCAAGTCCGCCATACTCCAGGTCTATCTTCATTCCGAAGGCGCCCATTTCCTTCAGGCGATCAATATATTCGTCCGGGATTTTCCCCGTGCGATCGATGGCGTCCGAGTCCACTTCATCCCGCAAGAATGCCCGCATTTTGTTGTAAAATTCGGTATAGACCTCCCGGTCGGATCCCTGGGAATCCGGAAACGGGTGTATCAAATCCAACCGGAGATCACCCAGAAAGAGTTCGCGCAGGAAGCTGGGTTTCTCCCATGTCGTCTCCCGGGATTCTTCCGCAATTTGCCTGGAACGCCCTTCGACATCCCGGGCTGACCTGGTATCTCTTGGAGTAGACATTATGTTTCTCCTGATTTACACTTGATGATCATGCTGGGTACTTTTACATATTCGGGTTTCTCGTTCCAGGTGCAGGATTATTCGCTTCATCACTCGATCCCTCCGGCTGGCGGAGCAGTGGAACTCGCGGATCCGGTTCAGATCGAAACACGAGCAATGTCGCGGCGTTCCGGCAGGTGAGTTTGTGGAGAATGTTCCAGGTTCCCGCCTGTCGCTCCGAAAATATCACCTGCGCACTGGCAAGCGTAGTGAAGTGCCGGTAGGTTTGTCTGTCAGCGGTGAGCGCCATTTCTTCCCGGACCATATTGACCGGGGCATTCTGAATCTCTATCTGCGTTCTGTGTGTCTGGCGTTCGGCGGCAAGCACCCATCGGTGGAGCGTGTAATCCGAGCTGGTACGCGCCATATCCGGGATCCGGTTAAACGGATATCCGATGTCGTACATATTAAAGTGCAAAAGTGATACTCGAGGATGGCACAGGTTGAAGAACTTTCCCCGGGTGGTCAACCCCTGGATCCAGGCAAAATCGGTTTCTTCGAATGCACTGCAATGGAACCAGGCCAGGTGGGAAGGAAGTTGTGTACTCCAGAGATGGTGTTGGCTTCCGGCTCCTCCTTCGATATCGAGTGACAGGGATCCGATGGTAACAGTCCCATCGATGTGTATCAGCGGATTCGGCGTGACCAATTTGGACCTGGGGTGCTTCCATCGATAGAGCGCTTTGGATGGAAAGGGGACAAAGTTTCTTTCCGGTTCCGGAACCCAGCGTACATCCCAGGTTACGGTTTCGGCCGGCCGGGAAATGCAGCCATTGCTCCGGTGCTCTTGGAGATGATTGTCTCCGAATTTGCATTCGAAGGCATTGCCGTCTGTCGTATTCACACGACACTGGTCCGCCGGGAATGTCTGGCAAAAAAACCGGTTCTCTTTTTCAGGCTGGTAGCGGTTAAAGTAGACGAACTTCACCGCTCCCAGTGGAGGTGAATCCATCGTCCGGATGATCGAAAATTCAATCCACCAGCCGAATTGGGACTGGCTATCGTTGAGGATGAGGGTCCAGGATTCATATCCGTGTGAGAATTCCTGCCAGCGAGGGGTGTTATCTAATGGTGATGACGAATACATGGTTGTTAAAATATAGGAGATTCATCCGGACATTATCAATGCGACGGGGCCAGCTTCTGCCACAGGGGAGGAGTTGGCCCTGAACACTTGAATTCTCCGGCTCAAGTACTCATACTGTTTCTTGTCAGGATTCGGGATGTTTTTCCATGAAGGTGGACCGGTTCACCGGGTCCCGGAGTTTCTGTTCGAAAAAGGCGGGAATGATGAACAGATTCCCGATGTTCACCAGGATGTGGCAAAATATCGGCGCATAATAGGATCCCGTGTAGAGCATCAGAAGGTTCAGGAAGACCCCCACCAGAAAAATTAACACACTGCTGTACCAGCCCTGAAGCGGTGCGTGCAGCAGAGCAAAAATCACCGAAGTGACCAGAATAGCCAATTCTGTGGATTGAAAGACAAACAGGAGAAACGCAAATATGCCGCCTCTAAAAAAAATTTCTTCGAATACACCCGCATTTACCCCGATGAGGAGTGCGAGATGTTGTTGCTTACTGGTCCGGGGAAGAATATGACGGTTGCGCAGGATGTGTTTGAGGGGCGGCTCATTTCTGATTTTTGCCACCAGATAATCACCGACCAGTATCACTGCCAAAATTCCTGCCCCGGCGAGAAGTCCGAGCAAAACCATCCCGGCAAAATCACCCGTGTAGAAGTACGATCGCACCCGTATGGTGTACCGCCAGATGGGAATGGTGAACTGCGGGTAGGTGCCGCCCAACCACTGCAGTAAATGCCAGGCAGCAATCGCGAGAATCCAGAACACAAGCTGTTGTATGACGGAGTATTTACTCCAGATCAGATCAGGAGTAATTTCATCGCGGACCGAGAGAGTGCGCACTTGAATTTTCGATGTCATTGAGGACCGAGCTTTCTGCGAACTGTTGAGGGGAAGGTGATATGCAATCTCGTGAATATCATCTGGTAATATTATTTTCTGACATCTTGAATGCAAGTATTTGTTGAATATCCCGGAACAATCTGTTTCTCCGATGACGCGGGGTCCCCACTTCCCTGGGACAGGTTATCCCGAAAATGCGGAATTGTTCTCCTTCGGGAAAGCAGTTTTTGGGTGCGATAAAACCATTGGAGAGAATTGTCTTCCTGCTTATCTTGTCGTATGTTTCGCATCGGATTAGCAGGAGTTGGCCATCTGGGGAAACACCATCTCCGGATATTGCAGGACCTCCCGGAACTGGAGTTCGCAGGATGCTTCGACATCGATCCGGGGGTGCAGGAACGGGAACGTGAGAAGGGGGTTGTGGTGTATCAAACGTTTCAGGAGATGCTGGGAGATGTGGATGCCATAGATATTGTGGTCCCCACGAAGGATCACCATTCATTGGCTCTCCAGTCCCTGCAGGCGGGGAAACCTATCTTTGTGGAGAAGCCGATTGCCCGTACGCTCGATGAGGCCAGGGACATCGTCGAACTCGCCGCTGACAGGGAGTTGATTGTCCAGGTCGGGCATATTGAACGATTTAATCCGGCCATCCTTGCGCTCAAGGATTTCCCGCTGGACCCAAGATTTATAGAATCCCACCGGCTCTCGCAATTCCAACCCCGGGGAACCGATGTGGCCGTGGTGCTGGATCTGATGATCCACGATATTGATATCATCCAGTCGCTGGTGAAAAGTCCGGTCAGTGAGGTGGCTGCCTCAGGTGTTGCCGTTGTGACCGACTCAATCGACATTGCCAATGCCCGGCTGACTTTCGAGAACGGCTGTGTGGCCAATATTACGGCGAGCAGAATCTCCCAGAAATCAATGCGAAAATTGCGCATATTTCAGCAGGCGGCGTATATCTCGGTGGACTTTCATAATAATACCACAGAAATCTACCAGTTACGGGAACCGGGACAGCACAATGAGGGAGCCATCCCGGTGATACTGGGTGATATGCAGTACCAGAATGAAAAGAAGCACATCATTTATGAGCAGCTGCCGGTACCGGAAATCAATGCGCTTCAGGAGGAGCTCAGAGCCTTTGGTCAGGCTGTAAACAAGCAGCAAAGTCCGGCAGTATCCGGATCCGAGGGCTTGCGGGCACTCGAAGTGGCACAGTTAATCCAGCAAAAGATTCAGGAATCCTCGGTCTCCACGGAATGAAGATAGCCCACTGCTTTTTCAAGTATCGGAGCTATACCCCTATCCCACTCGTTCTGCTGCTCCTGTATCAGGCGCATCCCGGATTGCCCTGGATCGTACCCGGATTCGGGCTGCTGTTCCTGGGGGAGGCGATACGGTTCTGGGCTGTACGTCACGCCGGTGGCGCCACCAGAACCCGTGAGGTGGGAGCGCCGTCACTTGTTACGTCCGGACCGTACGGATATGTCCGAAATCCCTTGTATCTCGGGAACATGTTCATCTATGCAGGAATCGTCTTTATTGCCTCCGGTCCCTGGATGTGGGAACTATTCCTCATCGCCATCATCTTCTTCACCATCCAATACTTGTTGATTATTTCGCTGGAAGAGACAACCCTGGAGGAGATGTTCGGCGAACATTATGAGAGCTACCGAAAACATGTCGGCAGATTTATTCCGGGTTTACGTCCCTGGGGAAATACAGTCCGGCCCTCCCGGGAACATTTTTCAATCCGGGAAACACTGAAGCCAGAAAAAAGTACTCTGATGAATATGGCGATGGTACTCATTCTACTGGGTGGAAAATGGCTGTACCTTCACCTGTAGTGGACCGGGTGCTCAGATTCACGATTTCGAGGAACCCCTCACTCTATTTTACCCGAATATCATGAGGAAAAAAATACTTATCATTGCTGGCGAAACCTCCGGTGACACTCATGGTGCAGCCCTGGTGTCGCATCTCCGGCTCCTGCTCCCTGATGTCCGGATTGTGGGGATCGGGGGGAACAAAATGGCGGATGCCGGTATGCACCTCCTCTACCACATCAAAGAGATGTCGCTCATGGGGTTTGCCGAGGTGGTGAAGCATCTTCCGTTCATCAAGGGGGTCATGGACAGCATGGTCAGGTGGGCACAGGAGCACAAGCCCGATGCAGTGATCCTGATAGATTATCCGGGCTTCAATTTACGATTTGCCCGGCGGATGAGGAAATTTGAGATCCCCGTGTACTACTATATATCTCCCCAGGTATGGGCATGGGGTCAAAGGCGGCTGCGAAAAATGCAACGCTTGGTGCACAAGATATTCGTGATTTTTCCGTTCGAGGAGCAGTTATACAAAGATCATCAAATTCCCGTGGAATTCGTGGGACATCCGCTGGCCGAAGAAGTACAGGATGTTCAGTCCAGAGAAGAATTTTTCCGAAACACGGGAGGAGATCCACAGGCCACCACCATCGGATTGCTCCCCGGGAGCCGGAAGCAGGAAATTGACCGGCACCTGACGGTCATGTTCCAATCGGTGAAAGAATTGCAGTCCGCTGTTTCCCGGCCACTGCAGTTCCTTCTGGCCCTGGCGCCGGATTTATCCCTGGCGGATCTCGATGGTCATCTCCCTCCCGGTGATATTCAGGTTGTGCAGGGATACACTTACGAGGTGATGAAATACAGTCAGGTCGTGATTGTCGCCTCCGGCAGTGCGACTCTGGAAACCGCCTATTTTGGTACGCCGATGGTGATTATTTATCGGATGAATCCCCTCACCTGGTGGCTCGGACATTTGCTGGTCAGGATGGACTATATCGGGTTGGCAAATATCGTGGCAGGAAAAAAGGTGGTGCCGGAATTCCTGCAGGATCAGGCGATCAGCAAGAATATCGCACCGGCGGTAGTGAGATACCTGGAAGACCCTGAGCATTATCACTCAGTCCAGAACGCATTGTCGGAAATCAGAGAGAAACTGGGAGAGCCGGGTGCCGGAAAACGCGTTGCGGTTTCGATAGCTCATGAACTTCAAAACTCCGGAAGAGAGATCTGATGCCTGCTGCCCGGAAGCGCAAATATTGGTGGAAACGATTCAAATTTTCCCTGGGGGCATTGACGGGGCCTTACTTTTTGCGCTCGTTATTCATCTTCTCGAGAAATGAATTTATCCATCACGAACGATATCTGCAGCTGCGTGATTCCGGAAGGAGTGTTATCCTGGCACTCTGGCACGGACAGATGCTGGCGCCAATATATATGATGCGCAATCAGGGGATTCACACCATGGTCGGCTACCATCGGGATGCGGAGATGATTGCACGAATGTTGAAACGGCTGGGATATTTTATGATTCGGGGATCGAGCCGGGATCGCGGAATAGAAGCCCTGGAAAAGGGATTGGAGCTTGCCACGGATTCTACCAATACCATTGCCATCACGACGGACGGGCCCATAGGACCTTATCGGAAATGCAAGCCGGGTACGGCCAGGATCTCTCAGGAAACGCAAGCGGTGGTACTCCCACTGGCCTCGAATTCCAGCCGGAAGAAAATAATCACGAACAGCTGGGATCGGTTTTACCTCCCTCTACCATTCGCACACAACATAGTCATGTTCGGTGAACCCGTTTATCCCGAACAGATTTCAGGCAACAGGAAGGACGTACTCCCGGCAACTCTCCAAAAAATTCAAGTGTCCTTGAGTCAATTGCAGGATGAAGCAGATCAATATTTTCGACAGTGAGCTGTCAGCGTTATTACTGCCGCTGAGCTGGTTGTATCGCCTGGGGGTATCGTTCAGAAATGTGTGTTATGATCGCCAGTGGTGCCAATCGACCCGCATAGACATCCCGGTCATCAGTGTGGGGAATCTGCGGGTAGGCGGCAGCGGTAAAACTCCGTGCGTGAGATATGTGGCGGAGGCCTTGATCCGGGCCGGGTTCCGACCGGCCATTATCAGCCGTGGGTACCGACGGAGCTCTTCAGGTCAGGTCGTCGTCAGTGAAGGGGACGGCCCGGTGGTGACCGTCGAAATGGCGGGTGATGAACCATTTATGTTGAGTACCGTGCTGCCTGCCGCCATTGTAGTCGTTGATGAAAACCGGGTGGATGCGGCCCGAATTGCCCGAACACAATATGGCTGTGATGTAATTATTATGGACGATGGATTTCAGCACCGGGCGCTCCAGCGGGACAGTGACATTGTCCTTTTGCCACTCGATGATCTCACAGGTAACGAGCGGCTGCTGCCGGCCGGCCGGCTCCGGGAGCCGCTGGCCGCCCTGAAACGTGCAACGCATCCGGTAATTGTCGCACCAAACGACGAGGTGGATTGGAAAGCCGGGGAGCATCTGATTCGCAAATTTACCAGCGCCCGGATATTCCGGGGCGTAAAATACACCACACCGGTTTTACGAAATCCGGTTCAACAGACACACATCGATCTGAGGGACTTCCGGGAACCCCCGAAAATCTTCGTAGTGACGGGGATCGGAGATCAGCGGTCCTTTCGCAGCGCTCTAACCAGGTTGCCGGTGCAGATTACCCGGTTTCAATCATATCCCGATCATTTTGCCTTTCCCGGGCAGGAACAACGACGAATTCTGGAACAGTTCGCTGCCAGTGACGCCCGGTATCTTCTCATGACTGCCAAGGATTTCGTCAAATGGGAACCGGCAATGGTCGCGCACCAAAATATCTTCTTCGTGACCCCGGATTTTCAGTTCTCCCCGCCCTTGATCGAGGCGATTAAACGAGATGTGCGTTTTTCCTAGCGATACGGAGCCTGCGGAACGAAAAAATACCGGGGACAAGCGGAAATTGTATTTGTTTGTCCCTGCGTAATTTTCTATTTTAAAAGTGTTCCTGCGTTAATTTATAATGATTCTGCGAAACTCTGGTGGACAGACGGTTGGTGATCTGGGATTCGTGATGGCGAAATCGATCAGACTAGTTGCGGGAATCTGCTGAGGAGAGGGAACATCGCTGAATTTAACATCATATACAACTAAATTGATATAGCGGACAGGAAGATACATATATGAAGAAATACCTTACCGGATCACTAATTGTCCTTGTTATTACAAGTCTTTTTCTGGTCAGCCCTCCCGGGCAACACATCATTGCCTCGGCCAATGACCTATACCAGAAGCTGAACGTCTTCTCTGACATGGTCAGTATTATTAATGATAACTATGTCGAGGATGTGGAATGGAATGAGGTGATGTCCGGTGCCTATAATGGCCTGCTGGAACAGTTAGATCCCCATTCGGTCTATATTCCCAAGAAACGGGTGGATGATATCAACGAGCAGTTTGAGGGTGAATTTCAGGGGATTGGGATTGAATTTGATATTATCGAGGGATATATCACGGTGATTTCCCCGATCCCCGGCGCTCCCGCAGATCAGGTTGGCATTCAGGCCGGAGATAAAATAGTGGTCATCGAAGGCGAATCGGCGCAGGGTATTACCCAGCAGGGTGTGTTCGATAAGCTCAGAGGCCCCAAGGGCACTCAGGTCGATGTCACCGTGATTCGACCGGGCCAGTCAGACAGCCTGGATTTCACTATCACCAGAGATGATATTCCTATTGCCAGCGTGCTAGCTGCTGTTCTCATACCCGGCCACCACGCGACCGGCTATATTCGATTGAACCGGTTTGCACGGAACACCTCCGGAGAATTTGAGGAAGCGTTAGACAAGTTGGAATCCCAGGGGATGGAGCATCTGGTGATCGATCTTCGGAATAATGCCGGCGGATACATGGATCAGGCCATCAAGCTTGTTGATAAATTTGTTGCTGGAGGCCAGAAGATCGTATACACCAAAGGACGTATTCCCTCGGCCAATGAAGAATTCTTCTCAACGGATCGGGCAACTCATCACCGGTTTCCGGTCGTGGTTCTGATCAATCGCGGGTCGGCAAGCGCCAGTGAAATTGTCTCGGGAGCATTACAGGATCTGGATCGCGCCCTGATCGTTGGTGAAACCAGCTTTGGCAAGGGCCTGGTACAGCGGCAGTGGCAGATGCGGGACGGATCGGCCATCCGGGTAACCGTCGCCCGGTACTATACACCCAGCGGCCGATTGATTCAGCGTCCGTATGAAAATGGTGCGGAGGAATACTACCGCGCGATCTACGAGCGCTCTCAGGAAGAAGAAATGGCGGCCGATTCGGTGGCGAGAGCGGATACCACAGAACGCCCCGAATATCATACCAGAGGTGGCCGGACCGTCTACGGAGGCGGCGGTATCACGCCGGATATTCCCATTCCCAGAGAGTACAGTCCGACCCAGACGACTCTGCAATTAAATGCGGCACGGATGTTCTTCGAATATGCCTCACAGTACGTGGCCGATCATCCGGAGTTAAACGGTCAAAATTTCCAGGCATTTGCAGCCAATTTCGATCTCGACCAGACAGCAATATCCCAGCTGAAGGCGTTTATCCGTTCCCGGGATCATGAATTTGATGAAGAGGAATTCTCTGAAGACTTACCCTATATCAAGAATTTGGTTAAATCGGAAATCGCCTCAAATCTCTGGGGGAAAGATCAGCAATACGCCATCCGGCTCCAGATGGACAACCAGGTACAGAAAGCTCTGGAGTATTTACCCCAGGCGAAAGAACTTGCTATAGCAGAATATAGTGAACGGTGACGCCGGTGAATTGGCCGAAAGGCAGCGCAGGGTATCACCGGTTAAATGCTTGACATTTGCGCAAAAATTAGATTATATTCAAAAATGCAGGGGCCTAAATCAAGAGAATCTTTGAACGATTAAAGTGTGTAACAGGAGAAAGGTAAGAACTTATGTTAATTGAGCTATTCCATCAAGGTGGCGGATTTATGTATCCGATTCTCGCATTACTTATCATTGGATTGATGATTTGTTTAGAGCGATTTTATACTCTCGCCAGAGCGTCGATCAGTACGCGGAAGCTATTGAATAATGTGCAATCTGCTCTTGAAGAGGACGGAGTGCCCGGAGCACTGGAAGTATGTGAAAATACGCCTGGTCCCGTTGCCGAAATTTTCCATGCCGGATTGTCCAGAGTGCATCGTGGTATTGATGAAGTGGAGAAAGCCATCGAAAATGCCGGGAGCATAGAAATGTCATTTCTGGAACGCGGGCTTACCTGGCTTTCAACGGTCATTGCGATTGCTCCCATGCTCGGATTTACCGGAACGGTGTGGGGGATGATTATGGCGTTCCAGGATATCGAAAAAGCCAATGATATTTCGCCGTCCATTGTGGCTGGTGGTATCTCGGTGGCATTGCTGACAACGCTCTTCGGGCTGATTGTGGCAATTATAATTCAGTTCTTTCATAATTTATTCGTCTCCCGTATCGATAAGATCATCATTGATATGGAAGAAGGATCAGTGAAATTGGTAGATACCTTGGTGGACATGGATGAAAAAGGACAGCTGGAGAGGGGCGCAACGCCTGCCGCAGCTTCCGGATCATAATTGATTCGAAGCCAGATCAGGGCGCCACAGTTGTCTCAGACATTAGCAATGAGGTATAAGTAAATGCCAAAACTCACAGAAGGACGAAGAGAACGAAACGTCGAAATACCGATGGCATCACTGGCCGATATCGCTTTCTTGCTGCTTATCTTCTTTCTGGTAACGACAACCATCGATATGGACAAAGGATTGGGAATCGTACTCCCGGCGAAAGGCGAGCAAACCGAAGTCTCCAAGAAAAACATCAGCAATCTGTTGATCAATGCTCGTGGTCAGATTTTGCTGGATGAAGATCAGGTGGCACTTCGGGACGTCGAGCCCCTTGTCCGGCAGAAGATGGCGGAGAACCCGAACCTGATCATCTCTGTGAAAACGGACAGACGAACCACGTACCAGCGATATGTGGATGTGTTGGATGAGCTGAAGCAGGCGAATGCCAATCGTATTTCAATCGCGAACCCGGAATAATACTAAGCCAAAAGACAGAATACCATGAAATTCAAACGAAAAGAAGAATCAAGCGGTGACATCCCGACTTCTTCACTTCCGGATATTATTTTCATGCTGCTAATATTCTTTATGGTGTCTACAGTGCTGAAAGAATATCAGGGTCTGAGCGTTATTCTTCCTGAGGCGGAGAAGATTGAGAAGCTGGAAACGAAGCGGCATGTCACGTACGTATGGATTGCCAAAGATGGGACAGTATCCATTGATGATAAACTGATGGAGATGGATAATGTCCGGCATATCATGTATGAGAAGAGAGTAAACGATCCACAGATTACGGTCTCGCTTCGCGCCGATAAGGGCTCCAATATGGGCCTGATTACTGATTTTCATCAGGAATTGCGCGAGGCAGATGCATTGAAGATAAACTACTCATCAAGAACAGAAGCCTAGCTATGATTACACGTACAAAACCAGAAGTATCACTCAAGGCGAAGTATGGGAAGGTGATCCGGATCTCGCTGATTCTCTCGCTCCTGCTGCTTACTGCGGTGTTGGTCGCCGTTCCGCGGATGGAGCAGAAGGAGACCGAAATTGAACAGCCCAACGTTCAGATTGAGAACGTAGAGATTCCGGAAACCCAGCAGTATGAGAGACCGCCGGCACCTTCAAGGCCCACAGTTCCGGTGGCATCCGAGAACGAAGATATCGCAGAAGATGTCACCATTGAAGAGACCACATTTCAGGAATTCGAAGCCTCGGAAGCTCCCCCGCCCGCTCCGGAAGAAGGCCCCAAGGTTAAGTTCATTCCCTATGATGAACCCCCTGAATTGATTGGGGGTATGCAGGCGCTGCAACGGGCAATCAAGTATCCGGAAATCGCCAAAGAAGCCGGGGTGGAAGGAACGGTGATCGTTCAGGCGTTCATTAACCAAGAAGGAAGTGTGGAAGAAGTAGTGATTGTGAAGGGCGTGCCGAAAACCGGCCTGAACGAGGCGGCCATTGAAGCCGTGCAAAGAACCAAGTGGAAACCGGCAAAACAGCGCGATCGGGCGGTCGGCGTCTGGTATTCCATCCCGATTGTCTTTCGCCTGAAGAACGCGGGTTAGACAATCCCGGCCTGTTTAATACGAGTGGTTGAGTAGCAGGATTACGAGCAGCCTGATTGTGTTAGCTGAGAACAGATGTTCAGCGATGGCGAGATCTATATACGGGTCTCGCCATCGTTTTTTATTGCACCTTCCGTTGCTGATCCGAGCGACTGCACTTTTACTTATTACAGCATGGGCAGCATGATGAAATGTCTTTGGAGACATGGATAAGAGCGCCGGGACGTTCAACCATATGCATATGCAACGATTCTGAATATGTGCCCGGGATGATCACAGAGGAAAGGTTAAACCTGAGTAAGCGGTTGCACCGATTCGAGGCGGATCTATAGTCAGAGAATGAATAACAGAGTTAAACCTTATGAAAGGTGATGGCGTTTTTAACTTCCGCGATCGCCTGAGTGACGTTGATTTCACGGGGACAAGCGTCCGTGCAGTTAAATATGGTATGGCACCGCCAGACTCCGTCCCGGTCATTCAGAATTTCCAGGCGTTCCTGTGCCCCTCTGTCCCGACTGTCAAAGATGAAACGATGGGCATTAACGATCGCCGCTGGTCCCAGATATTGCCCATTCGCCCAGAACGAAGGACAGGAGGTGGTACAGATACCACATAAAATACATTTGGTGGTATCATCGAATCGTGCCCGTTCTTCAATGGATTGCAGCCGTTCGCGGGAAGGTGGCAGCTCGTCATTAATCAGATACGGTTTCACCTTCTCCAGGCTTTCGAAAAATGGATCGAAATCGACCACCAAATCCTTGAGGACAGTGTAGCCCTTCATGGGCTCAATTTTAATAGTATCCGACTTCAGATCTTGGTTCAACACCTGACACGCCAGCTGATTGATTCCATTGATCATCATACCATCGGATCCGCACACGCCATGCGCGCACGAATACCGGAAGGTCAGGGTGCCGTCCAGAGTGCGTTTAATCTTTAAAAGCGAATCCAGGACACGGTCTTTGGGATCAACTTCCAGTGGGTATGACTCCCAGTGCTCAGCGTCGTCTGTTTCCGGATTGAACCGCTTAATCTTGAATGTAACGTCCATCTATCCTGTCCTTCCGCGTCTGGTGGAGCTGTCGGTTAGTACTTCCGTTCTTTCGGTTCGAATTGGGTGATCGAGACCGGTTTGTAGTCCAGTTCAACAGTGCCGTCATCTCTCAGATAAGCCAGGGTATGTTTCAGCCAGTTCTCATCATCCCGATTCTGAAAATCATCCCGAAAATGGGCGCCTCTGCTTTCTTCTCTGGCAAGTGCAGAATCCACGATAGCCGAAGAAAAATCCAGCAAATAGCCCAATTCGATGGCGTCTAACACGTCTGTATTGAAAATGTTACCTTTGTCCATAATCGAGATATTCTGGTATCTGTCTTTTAAATCAGTGAGGATGTCTTTCATTTTGGTCAGGGTTTCCCCGGACCGATAGACCGAGACAAGATCCATCATATTGTTCCGTAATTCTGTTCTGATGTCCAGCGGATTTTCATTCCCGGTGGATTCTTTGATTTGCCGGATACGTTCCCGGAGGGATTGTACAGGTGTCTCGGGCAACCGTGCGAAATCCGTTGAGTTGGCAAAGCGGGCCATATGGTTTCCGGCACGACGGCCGAAGACCACAAGATCCAGCAGGGAGTTCGTGCCCAGCCGATTTGCGCCATGCACGGAGACGCAGGCAACTTCACCCGCGGCATACAGGCCATCCACCGGCGTATTCCGGAAATCGGCAACCACCTGGCCATCGACGTTCGTCGGAATACCGCCCATAGCGTAATGGCAAGTCGGTTGCACGGGAATAGGTTCTGCCAGCGGATCCACGGCCAGGTATGTCCTGGCAAAGAACAGGACATCCGGGAGCTTCTCCTCCAGCTGTCCCGGGTCAAGATGGGTTAAATCGAGATGCACATAATCCTTCCCGTCAATGCCCCGACCGGCCTGCAGTTCATCATAGATGGCGCGCGAAACGAGATCTCTGGGCGCCAGATCCTTAATGGACGGAGCATATCGTTCCATGAAGCGCTCGCCGTCCTTATTCCGGAGGATCCCGCCTTCTCCACGGGCCCCTTCGGTGATTAATATCCCTAAACGCCACAATCCGGTAGGATGGAACTGGACGAATTCCATGTCTTCCAGAGGGATACCGCGCCGAAAGACAATCGCCATTCCATCCCCCGTATAGGCATGGGCATTGGAGGTGATTTTGAAGGCCCGGCCATAGCCGCCGGTGGCGAACAGGACTGCCTTCGCTTGAAAAATATGAATTTCGCCGGTCTTGATCTCTAGTGCGGCGACGCCTCGACAGACGTTATCTTCAATGATAACATCCGCTACGTGGAATTCATTGTAGAACCGGACATGCCGTTCCATGCACTTCTCGTACAGGGTGTGCAGAATCATATGGCCGGTACGGTCGGCCGAATAGCACGCACGCCGGACGGCCTTACCTCCATAATTGCTGGTATGCCCGCCAAACTGTCGTTGAGCGATTTTACCGTCCTCGGTGCGACTGAAGGGCAATCCGAAGTGCTCCATCTCAAGAATAGCATCCACCGCCTCCTTGCAGAGGATTTCGATGGCATCCTGGTCGCCCAGGTAATCACTGCCCTTCACCGTGTCGTACATATGCCATTCCCAGCGATCTTGTTCATGATTCCCCAATGCGGCACCGATCCCGCCCTGGGCTGCGCCGGTATGGGATCGCACGGGATAGAGTTTACTGATTACAGCGACATTTGCAGATTCAGAAGCTTCCAGCGCTGCCCGAAGTCCGGCCCCGCCAGCACCAACAATTACTACGTCAAATTTGTGTACCATCGTAATTAATATTCCACAGGTTTATGAATCACAATTATTGCCACTGCTCCCAACATGAAAATCGCAAAGATGCCGGTATACAGTACCGTAAGCGCAGCAATGCGCCAGCCCGGAACGATCACATAGTCATCAATAATCATCTTGATGCCGTTCATGCCGTGATAGAGAGCGAAAATTAAAAACGAAAATTCAAAGGTTTTCCACCAGGGATTGGCCAGGCGGGCAATCGCCAGATCATAGCTAATATTTGCCACGCCCTCGACGAAATGATAGACCCCGAAATGAAAGAGGACCTGGAAAAAGAGAATGGCCCCGGTGATGCGCTGTAAATACCAGCTGACCGCACCTGAATCACTTGTGGTTCCCTGATAACTCATGCTGTTGCTCCTCTCAAATCAGAAGAAAATATGCACCGATGAGAAATACAATTCCTGTGACTATATAGGTGGAATAGAGCAGGGGTTTCGGATATCTTGACCCGCTGGCAAAATCCAGTAAAATTACCCGCAATCCGTTTATAGCATGGAACATGATCGCTGCGAAAAGAAAGATTTCAAGGACCTTAAACAGGGGGGTATTGTAGGTGGCAATGACCTTATTGAATGCCTCCGGCCCTTTCGCTATACTAAACATCCCTTCAATATGGAGAATCAAAAAAATGACCAGCCCGATGCCGCTGACCCGATGCAGAATCCACGATAGCATTCCACCTTTCCACTTATACATGCACGGCCTCCCTTAAATGAGACATGATTTGGTTCCTTCGAGCGTATTAGCAGGACACATTCTGGTGGCTGATTTGGGGCAAATTTGTGGGTAACAGGTAAAAAATGCAAGCTCTATCTAGGCTAATCGAGGGGGTTCAATCTGTCTAACAAACGTATTTTTGGTGGTTTACTATTGACTACGCTTGTAATTTAGGTAAATTTTCCGATGTGAATTTTTAGGACAGAAGAGTTTTATGTGGAATAAGCTATTATATTGGATAACACTCCGCAGGTTTCAATGGGAGCACAGACAAAGTGCTTCAGATATTATTTCTTTCACCCAGGCACTCTCGGATGCGAAAAACATCCTTATCTGTCTTCCCTGGGATTTTACCGAATTTTTAGTTGCACGGTATGTTTTGAAATATATCTCTCAGGATGATCAAAAGCATCATATCACCTATATTGTTCCCAATGGCTTTAACAGTCCGATTCCTACTCGTCCCCAGGACACTGTCGTTCGCGCAAATGGTACAAGCCGCACCCGGGCAGGGCTTTTTTCCGAAGCATTCGAACGGCAGATAACTAGGAATGATTTCCATGTGGCTGCCGATTTCAGCCACACGTTTGATTTGGGCACTTCCATGTTGTGCTGGAGGTCCGGAGCGCCGCTGCGAATCGGGCTGGAATCTCCCTACTCGCATCTCTTTTTTAACATTGAATTTGCACAGGAGGGCGGGGAATTTCCGCTCGAAAATGCCTACAGAGGGATCCAAAAAACTCTGGCAATCGAAGGAAAGTAACAGAATGTCGACAGACGGTAGCCCCTGAACCCAGATAATTCAAACTTCCCCTCATGAATCTCTGCATCTTTGAAGATGACCTGGTTGTCGATACTGCTCCTCTAACCCTTACGCGTCCTGTGTTTGAGCTGACCTGTGGAATCCTCACACTACGCAAAAAAATTTTAACCCAATTCACAGGGCATCAAATCATCTACTTTTGCCGGGATCATCTATCACTGCTATTGCAGGAGCAGTTCCCGGATGCACTGATTAATCAACTCCCCGAAGAAGATACCCTGTTCATTAACGGCCGTGTACTGATGAATGAATTCTATACGCCGGAAAGCCACGGGAATCAACCGGTGTGCTATACACGGGATGAGAGAGTACTGGCCGCCGCCATTCCTGCCGGGTTTATTCGACATCTCACGACCGAAGAAAATGGGACCCTCATGTTTCAGGATGTTCCGTTCCGAAAGCGTCATGATGTTGAGTGGAAAGTGTTACGGTATCCCTGGGAATATATTCAATCTATGCCTGCCGAAATCGAGACTGATGCGAACCGGCTTGCTCTGGCCAATACGCTCAATCCACGGAACTTTCCCGGGATGCATGTACTCGGTGAGGAAAAGGTGTATGTGGGAGAGAATGTGCGGATCAAACCCGGCGTTGTCCTGGATGCGGAACCGGGAATTATCGTCCTTGATGATGAAGTAATCATCGGGCACAACGCCACGGTCATAGGGCCATGTTATATTGGGCCCCGGTCAGTAATCAGTGCGGGTGCGAATATAACAGGTCAATGCTCCATCGGACCGGTCTGTAAAATTGGGGGTGAAGTGGGAGAAACCGTCATCCAGGGGTATACCAATAAAAAGCACGATGGATTTTTGGGAGGCGCGTATCTTGGGGAATGGGTTAATCTCGGTGCCGGTACCACCAACAGCGATTTAAAAAATAATTATTCTACCATCTCTATGCCGATAAATGGAAATATGGTGAACACTGGCCTGCAATTTGTAGGATGTGTTATCGGGGATCATACGAAGACGTCCATTGGCACCTCAATCAACACCGGGTCAGTCTATGGGGTGGGGTGCAATGTATTCGGCAAAGGATTTCCCCCGAAATTCGTGCCCTCTTTTACGTGGGGAGGCGTGGAGCAGTGGGAACTGTATCACCTGGATAAAATGCTCACCACAGCAGAAATTGTGCAGCTCCGGCGAGGGGTTGAGACCTCCGCAACATATCGAGAAATGCTGGCAGCGGTGTTCGAAATGACCACACCGGAAAGGGAGAACCTGCCAGCAGAACTACCCGGGAGGAGCTGATATTTTCCTGAGAGGAATTCCCAATGCAGATTTAGTCCATTCTCCGGACAAATGAATATGACTGTGATATACGGTGTGTGTGATATTTCTCACAGAATATGAGGGGAAAATGATGCGGGTTGAATTCGGCCGGTTTTGCTTGAAACAGTTCGTTTTGTATTGTATCATTTTTTTGGGATTGTTCCTGGCTGAGTGGGAAGTATGCATAGACAAAGGATTGAAGAATTTTTACTGTAATGATTCTGATTGACCTGAATTAAACAGAAGATTTTGCAGGAGATAGGAATGATAGTTAGAAGTATTGAAGGGGGATATGATAAAAATTTCTCGTATATCATTGGTTGCGAAAAAAGTCGTAAAGGGGCTATCATCGATGCAGCGATCGGTGCAGAAACGCTGATCAAATCGGCGAATGAAGCAAATCTGGAAATCCAGTACTTGATTATCACTCACAGCCATCATGATCACTATGCGTGGGCCGAAGCGTTACTTAAAAAATTGCGGGATTTGACCCTTATCACGTATGGCGATACGATTATGAATATCGGCGAAAAAGAGCATATTGACGTGGAGGATGGTGAGGAGATTTATCTGGGGAGTATTCCGCTCACCTTCTATCATACGCCGGGTCATTTTCCGGACAGTGTTTGTGTCGTGGCCGATGGCGCAGTCTTCACCGGCGACACTCTGTTTATCGGAAGACCGGGGAGAACCCGGAGTCCGAAAAGTGATGTGGAAGCACTCTACCACAGCATCAATGATAAACTGTTAACGCTGCCTGATGATACGAAAATCTATCCGGGACATAATTATGGTGAGGAGCCGGTCAGTACAATCGGCGAACAGAAAGCAACGAACGAATTCCTGCAGGCGGAGAGTCCGGGTGAATTTGCAAAGCTGATGGAGGAGTACGAGCGACAAAAGGAAGCGGTGACATAGCAGCAAAGTGTATTGACGCGAACTTGGCAGGCGTAGCGGGAACACTATCCCTCCCCTATTAATTCTTCGTTTTTCGTGATGATTGGTCAATCGCTCTAGCATTGGACGAGTGAACTCATGGATGAAATTATTGCCCATCTCAGGGAACATCATAATATGTATGTGGAACAGGTTACGGCACTGGTAGCAATTCCCAGTGTCAGCAGTGACCCTGATCGCCAGGGAGAAATGACTCGCTGTGCGAATCATCTGAAGCAGGATATGCAGCAAGCAGGTCTGGAGAACGTTCAATTAATGGAGACCGGGGGGAATCCGGTCGTGTATGGTGACTGGTTGCATGCTGCGGATGCGCCGACCATTCTTATCTATGGGCATTATGACGTGCAGCCGGAAGATCCGGTGGATCTCTGGGAGTCTCCGCCATTTGAAGCCACCCAGCGAGACGGCCGCCTGTATGGTCGTGGTGTCATCGATGATAAAGGCCAACTATACATTCATCTGGCTGCACTTGACAGCTGGTTACATCGGGGCGGTTCTCTGCCGGTGAACGTCAAGGTGATCTTCGAAGGCGAAGAGGAGATCGGCAGCGCCCACCTGAACGATTTTTTACACCGGAATAAAGAACGCCTGACTGCGGATGTGGTTGTGGTGTCTGATACCGGAATGTTTGCTAAAGGAGTGCCTTCTATTACCTATGGTTTGCGGGGATTAACATATTTCCAGATTGACGTGGGCGGTCCGGGAAGCGATCTCCATTCCGGTTCCTACGGCGGCCCGGTTGATAACCCGGCCAATGTGCTGGTCAGAATGCTGTCCCGGCTGAAGGATGACCGGGGACGCGTCGCAATTCCGGGTTTTTATGATAATGTGAAGGATCTAACGGACAGTGAACGGGAAAACTTTGCGAAACTTCCCTTTGACGAGGATCAATTTCGTAAAGAGAGTGTCCAGGCTCCGGGTTTGGTAAAAGATGACGAATTCTCTGTCCTGGAACAACTCTGGTGTCGACCCACCCTGGACATCAATGGAATACAGGCTGGATTCACCGGAAAGGGCGCCAAGACCGTGATCCCGGCCACCGCAATGGGAAAAGTGAGTATGCGTTTGGTTCCGGAGCAGGACCCGGAACGTATCGGGGACTTGTTCGAAGATTTTATTCAACGTATTGCTCCACCGACCGTGCAGGTAAAAATAACCAGGATGCACGGCGGACACCCTTATCTGGCTGATATTGAAGATCCCATTTTCGCCGCAGCCGGCAGTGCGGTTGAGAGGGCTTTTAATCAGGAAACGGCGTTTATCCGGGAAGGCGGTTCTATTCCATTTGTGCGCACAATCACCGACTCCCTGCAGTGCCCGGCCATTCTTCTCGGGTTCGGGTTACCCGGCGAAAATGCCCACGCACCAAACGAATGGCTCGACCTGGAAAACTTCTATCTGGGAATGGAAACCATTGCATATTTATATGAGGAGATTCCCCGTCATGTGTAATGACGGCTGAGTATTTTGCGCCGTTACCCGTCTTGTGGTCCCACTCGGGATAACGTATGGCTCTAATCACTTATCAATTGCTATCAATTTGACCTCTTCGAATCCATCGGTGAGAGATAAGGATTTGTCCAATGAACCATCTTCGCGTTTGTAGTCTCCTTCTGTCTCTGGTCATCGTATGCTCCTCGGTCCGGGGACAATCCGCCACAAATCAGCAGCTTACCGTTGAAGCGATCTACCGGGAATTTGACAGCCAGGAACAGCTTCCGGATGAACTCGTCTGGCTGCCACAGACCGACAGATACTCTTACGTCTCAACAGCCCAACCGGGGACATGCGAGCTGTACAGCGTCGAAGCCGAATCGGGTGAAAAAGAGGTTGTGATTACATCGGCTGCCCTTGACAGCATGGCGCATCCTGAGGAAGGCCCCTCGATCACCACCTACCAGTGGCTGCCGCATGAGGACGGTTTGGTGTTCACCGGGTCGGATGAAGTGTGGTTGTATTCGCTGAATACCAGAGAATTACGTCGATTAACTCATACTCCTGCTGAAGAAGAAGTGGTGCGGATTTCCCCTGACGGGAGATTTGTTTCCTACGGTCGTGATAACAATCTGTTCGTATACGATCTTTCGAGTAAAAGAGAGATACAGCTAACCACAGATGGAGCCCTGAACCTGTTAAACGGGAAGCTGGACTGGGTGTATCAGGAGGAACTGATTGGACGCGGTATTTTCCAGGGATACTGGTGGGCTCCGGACTCCAGACACATCAGTTACCTGCAGTTCGATGAATCTCCGGTCCCGGAGTACCCCCTGGTTGATTGGATCCCCTATCATCCGGATCTCGAAATGATGCGTTACCCCAAAGCCGGTGATCCGAATCCCGTGGTCAGACTCGGAGTAGTGCCGGTGCAACAAAACCCACATACCACCTGGATAGATATCGGCCGGGAGAAAGAATACTACATTCCCAGAGTCTACTGGCTGCCGGGTGGCGAGCAATTGGCGTTCATGCGGGTAGACCGCCTTCAACAGCATCTGAACTTCTTCCTCGCGAATATCGCAACCGGTGAAAGCGAGCTGCTGCTGGAAGAGAGTGATCCCTACTGGATAAATATCGAAGATCAGGTCTATTTCTTCCGGGACGCTGATCGGTTTGTGTGGGGCTCCGAGCGGGACGGATACCGGCATCTGTATCTCTATGGAAACGAAGGAGAGTTGATTGATCAGCTCACCCGGGGAAACTGGATAGTGGAGGACCTTGAAAAAGTGGATGAGGCGAGGAAGTATATTTACTTCACGGCCACCAAACAAAGCGTCACCGAACGACACCTCTATCGAATGAAGACTGACGGCAGTCAACTCACCCGGTTGACGAATGCGGTCGGCTCCAACTCAGCCGATTTCTCCCGGAGTGGCTCCTATTTTATTAATTCCTACTCGGACTTATTACAGCCAGAACAGTTGATTCTGGAGGACCACCATGGTGATCGCGTACGATATATCGAACAGAATCCCCAACCGATAGAGAAGTATAATCTGCAGGAACCGGAGATCTTTACATTCCGGGACGAGAACGGTGTTACGTTTTATGCGTCACTCTTAAAACCGCCGAATTTTAATCCGGATAAAAAATATCCGGTGCTCATTTACGTCTACGGAGGGCCGCATGTCCAGGTGGTGCGGCGTTCGTACGGGGAATCCCGTGCATTGTGGCACCACATGATGGCGCAGCAAGGCTATCTGGTGTTTTCCATGGATAACCGGGGATCCTTCGCACGGGGACATCGCTGGGAGCAGGTCATCTATCAGCATATGGGAGAAACAGAGCTTTCTGATCAGCTCCGGGGGGTACGCTATTTGAAATCACTCCCCTATGTGGATCCGAACCGGATCGGGATTTGGGGCTGGAGCTACGGCGGATATATGACATTATATGCGCTGACTCATTCCGAGGAATTTCGGGCGGGTGTGTCTGTTGCTCCGGTCACGGATTGGCGGAATTATGACACCATTTATACCGAACGCTATATGGGGCTTCCGCAGGAGAACACGGAGGGATACTCACAGAGTTCCCCGGTAACTGCCGCAGAAAACTTATCCGGTTACCTGCTGCTGGTGCACGGGACCGGCGATGATAACGTTCATTTCCAGAACGCGGTTCAGATGGTGGATGCCTTAATCGACGCCGGGAAACCATTCGACTTAATGATTTACCCGCAGCAGAAACACGGGATCCAGTCAGTGGAGGATCGGATTCATCTGTATCAGAAGATAACTGACTTTTTTGATACCCATCTGAAATAAAGTTGATCGCGAAATACAACCTTGTTCCTATCAGTGAACAAGCCGTCTATTCCAGTGGAACAGAGAGTTGTCACATCCGCATAGGGAATCCCCATCAGCGAGCTGCTCCCCATCGAAGGAGATTCTTCACTTCGTTCAGAATGACATGATTGCCGGGTTCGCAGGTTTCCCAGGTTGTGTAAGCTTCGAAAACAAATCATTTCACACAAAGGGTTCACTAAACATCTCAACTCGTCACTCACCCCGCCTGCCAGGGAATTTTCATCTTTCGGTATTACCTGTCTTCCCCTCAGTATTTCAATGGATGCAACTCCGTATCATTACCCCGAGGTTGTAGTGATCAAAAGACCAGCTCCTGACCCAATGCCAGCGAGAATCCTTTGGCGTTATTAAAGAATCCCCCGGTCTGCGAGAAGCCAAAGACAAGGCGGTAGTGGTTGAACTCCAATCCCAGTCCGGTACCCCATCCGAAATTGTGGAGCCCTCCGACGTGCAGACCGAACCGCACAGGAAACCAGCGAGCCAGCATGTATTCCCCTGCGACTGACAGTCGCGGTTTGGTGGTGCTCATGAGCTGATTTGAAAACCCCATCCGATAATTCACAAAGACACTGAGGGGCGAGATTGGATCGTACTGGAAGCCGGCGACGAGATAGGTTGGGTAGGCGGTGTTAAATCCGGGTGCGGCATATGCCGTATCAGTGTTCACAGAGGCTTCCATCAGTGAATCGGCGTTAAGATCGGGGATATCCCGGGAGTTGAGTTCAAAATCGAAACTATATTCGTAGAGTTCGGTATTTTCGTCTGTCCAGTTAATTCTGCCCAGAAGATTGTTCAGGGCCAGATTAGCCGTCATTCTCTCATTGATCTTTGCTGCCGCACCAAGATCGAATGCATATCCGTATCCCACCAGACTATATTTGGCGGTGGCGTCTCCCTGTGCGATAATGCGGTCCCGGGATAGAGTCAGTTCACCGGAGACTTCTTCGGTGTGAGCATACCCCCCGCCGCCAAGCGCCTTGACGCCAACGCCGAGGTAGGTCTCCTGGAAATACGGAATGGTGAGAGAAAACGCATGGGCGATTGACAGGCTAGTCACTCCGAGTGTCTCAACATTGATATTTTCCAGAGATATCGGCGCATCGAATTCATTTCCCAGGAATGCGAGATTCGGTACGGACTTGGGAATGGTTCCCGCACCCAGCGCCTGGACATCCAGAGCCAGAGCGGTGCGGCCGAACGATATCCCGAACAATCGCATAGATACCTGGGGATACACCTCGGTACCTTTCTCGGGAAAATTTGCCAGCAAGGCTTGTTTTTTCATGTCATCCAGATGGTCCCCCTGATGAAAATACGTATTATATAACGAGGGAGTTATAGTGTTGTTTGCAAGGGATATAGAGGGAAACGGTACCAGTGGCAGCACACCGAAACTTAACATAAAGCCCGGATTATCTGCGTATCCGAGATTCGCCGGATTCCAGCCAAGGACTTCCACTCCGCGGGCCTGCGTGGCATAAGCGCCCGAGAATGCCATACTGCGGGGACTAATGTATGGCTGACTTCGCGCAGTTCCGGTGATGATGACACCTATCAACAAGATTCGCATATATTGCCAGTAAAATTTCATTCTATTTACTCCTGTTCGGCCATATCGGTTGAATCATCATTCAGATTATGTAATTGGTCATTCAGATATTGTGCTTTTCCGTAGAGGGTAATTTGCAGGGAATCAGTCGAAAGAATTTGTGAGGTTTCACTTCCGTTTTTCCCCATCATGTTCACAATCGTTTTGATGTAAACTGGTTTCTGAAACAAGCTGACGTCAGATTGGTCAAGCACGAGTGAATCCAGCGAGGCGCTATCAGCAGCGATGGTGAAAATCCCCAGGGAAGAGTCCGGGGAATCGTCTTCGAACGAGGTCGTATCTTTGGCGGCATAAATTTCCACACTGGCGCCAATTTCAAAGGCATTCTCCATCAGAGCGAACAACTGCATGCCTTCTACCTGTTCGGGCAGCTCTTCATCCACCAGCTCCGGATCCAGTTCGACCCGGGGATTTTCAGCGATGTTGAACTGGAACGGCGCGGTGATATTCAATTCGCCGGTGACATACTGTCCTCTGGTGACCGTTCCGATATGACCTTCCTCCCCTATGGTGGCGGTTCCGACGGCAAATATTTTCTCAGGAAATAAATTGAGCAGAGGCGCTGCATTCTCGAAGATCACCTGGGGATTCTCTGTGATATTGTGGTTGGTCACCTCCAGAGAGTCTGACTCGCCCGCACTGTTCACAGAGATCAGTTTCATATCCAGAAACACCGGAATATCGACATCGGTGTCCACATCGAGAATCATATCGACGTTTTGCAGTTCGATACCTCTCAGGTCCTCCGGTAACTCCGTCAGCTCTTGCTCAACACTTTCGAAATCGACGGTTTGGGGAGCGATAGTTCCGGTGAGTTCTTCGAAGGTGAGGTTACCCATCTGAATATCCAGTTCCACGCTGTCATCGGATGCAACGGTGGCAAAATTTTCTCCGGTATCTTCTGTGTTTACTGTATAACTGTATGGTATCTCCTGTTGGGAGATTGGCATTTGCAAAGTATATGCAGAGAGATCGGATTGCCGGTTCACCTGAGAACTTGCCGGAACATCCAGATTGAGTTGAAAAGGAGTCCCGAACTCATCTACCAGGGAATGCACGGTCAGGTGAAGATCCGCGTTTAACTCAAGGTTGTTGGCAATGTCCAATGTAAGCATTCCCGTATTCAGAACAGCCTGTTCAACTTTCGTGTCCGCCTGAAGAGCAACGGTGTCCGCATCCTGAATGGTCTGGCCTGGTATTTGGGCGGTGGCGGAGGTGACTTTCAAATTATCCCCCTGGTTATGGATCTCCGCGGTAATAGAAAAGCCGCTGGCAAGCTCTTTCTGTGTGATATCGACAGGCCCATCCGAACCCTCACTATGACCGGTGACCGATACCGTTATATCGCCGGTGAATACTTTTCCAGAGATATCGAGGCTCTGTGTCTCGTCTCCGTTGGTTGGGATGCGGTTGGTAAATTCCACCGAGTCAATGATGCTCCCTTCACTGTTCTCCAATATCACCGTGATGGGGGCTCCAAGCGGTATGAACATATTATTATGAACGGTGATGTCGAGGAAGCCGTCGCTGATAACGGCTCTCCGGAATGAATTGAAGCTGATTGACTTCGTCTGGGTCTGAAGATCCTTCTCAACAATAATGGTGGTAACGGTGTCCTGGGAACTCAGGGCGGTTTCGATAGGATCGATAATCGAGCTGGGCATGATGTCCCGGAACGCGAAGCTCTCGGTTTCAAAGGGAGCCGGGGGGGCCAGAGAGATCGTGTCGATGGCTTTCGATCTGGATTTTTGAACCTCATTGTAGTCCAGCTGCTCGTCAATAATTACCGAATCGATGTCGAATGCCTTTTGAAAGGCAAAAACCGAGTCCGAAGAGCCCTCTTCGAGTGCGGTAGTAGTTAACACCGTATCACTCAGTATATCATCGAAGTAGATGGTCTGCTTCAGCAGGGGCACCTCCAGATTAACGGACCAGGTCGGAAAGTTCAACTGGGTGGGATTCTCAATATAGCAGCCCGCAAGAATAGCCAGCGCCAGTACGACTATGATAGTGATTTTTTTGTGCATAATACCATCCTCACACTTGTAATGCTTTCGGTTGAAGTGAAAATAGCTCTGTTTTGAAAGAGCACTTATGTATTCGGAACCTGACCGGAAATGCGATCCGTTTCCCTATACCTGTGCGGATTCACCTCCCCGGCAGGTTTCAGCTGATCACTGTCGTTCACTTCCGGTTCGTCTTCTCCGACGGATATGACATCCGGGGGAAGAATCAGCAGTTATCCTCTGGTGTTACTGAAGTTAGGATCTATTTGGAAAGTTTGTATGATTTTCATCACAGAAATCAGTGACTTGATTCGATTACCCTCCAGAAACGTGCGACACTCCAATATTTTTGTAATGTCGATCATCCTGTAAGTTACCTGTAAGTTATAAGAATAAGTTGCTTATATACAATAAAAAATTAAAAAATATTTGGATTCAGATGGTGATTCTTGCACTACATCATTGAATTTATTAGGAGTTATATTATCATATAAGATTCCGGATTCGTAGAATGAATCGCCGGTGTTATGGTGTCTGTCTTCCTGGTGTATTATGAATCAGAAAATTCGGCGTGATAATGAAAGAGAGGAGGTCTGCAGATGTTGCAGACCTCCCTGCAAACTGGTAACGATACAGCCGGATTCAGAACTTAGAATACTAATTCCTGTCCGACGGCGAGCGAAAATCCGGTGGCGCTATTGAAAAAGCCGCCGGTCTGCGAAAATCCGAACAGGAGAGAGTAGTGTGAGAATTCCAAACCGAATCCGGCCCCCCATTCAAATTTATTCAGGTTCCCGTTGGTAATACCGAACCGAATGGGGAACCATTTGAGCGGTCTGAGTTCGCCGGCAAAGGATATCCTCGGTTGAGTCGGCGAGATCAGTAAATCGGACAGACCCAGTTTGTAATTGACAAAGAGGCGAACTCGTGAGAGCAGATCGTACTGCACACCGGCAACAAGATAAGATGGGTAAGGTGTAGTGAAGCCGCTGGAGGCATAGGAGGTGTCCGCAGTGAGGGCGTTTGTCATCAGCGAATCAAGATTGGAATCGTAGAGATCCTGCACCTCTGTGGACAGGTTAAAGGCATAATGATGCGTTTGGGTATAATCATCTGTCCATGTGATTGATCCCATAAGATTATTCAGGGCCAGGCTTCCGGTAATGCGGTCTGTTAATCGGGAAGAAATCCCCAGATCGAAAGCATAGCCGTATCCACCCAGGGTATACCTGGCTATGGCATTTCCATCGGCAACGATGCGATCCCGGTAGGTGGTCAATCCTCCGGAAAAGCTGTCTGTGGCGGCATATGCCAATCCGGCAATGGCTTTCACGCCCACTCCCAGAGAAAATTCCGGAACGTACGGGAGATGGATGGGAAATCCATGAGCCACCGAGAACGTTGCAGATGAGAGGCTTTCCACATGAAATTCATTGAGGGACACCACATCATCGAACTGTATCCCCTCTAACAGCAATTCCGGAATGGATTTTGGCAGGACCACAGAGTTGAGCACCTGGGTATCCAGGGCGATGGCCGTTCGGCCTATGGACATACCCAGCAGACGAAGATATATCTGGGGATCAAGGCGCCAGCCGTCCTCCGGGAACACGGAAAGTATCTCCTCTTTCGCTGCCTCATCCAGCATACCACCCTGGCGGAAATTGTTATCGTACCAGGAGGCTGAGACGGAGGTGTTTCCCAGATAAACCGATGGGAACGGGATAAAGGGTAAAACGCCGAAACTCAGTGAAAATCCGGGATTGTCTTCATAGCCGAGGTTCGCAGGATTCCATCCGATAGCATCCGCTCCGCGCGATTGAGTGGCATACGTTTGTGCGTAACCAATACTGCGCGGGCTCAAATAGGTCTGGCTATACCCAGTGTCTGCAATGAGCAGTGATAAAATGACGGCTAATATGTGTCGCAATTTCATAATGGTTTCTCCTATTCATTTTCGGATGCCAGATGGTCGTTGAGATACTTCACTGATCCGGAGAGTGAGATAAAGAGCGAATCCGTGGAGCGTACTTTAGTCGCCAATCCATTGGATTGCCCGATCACACTGACATTGGTCTTGAGATAGATCGGTTCCTGGAACAGGGCAATCTTCGAATCATTCAGTACGACGGAATCCACCTTCGATACTGCGTTGTCAGGATCACCGGGATCAATTCGTAGGATGACCAGGGTATCTGGTTTAATGGATGATCCGCTGTGGAAGGTATTGGTATCAGGGGCAGCAACCACTTCCACGGTGGCACCGAACAAGAATTGGTTCACAATATCAGTGTACAGTATAAACTCTTCGACTTGCTCAGGGATGTCTGCGCTGACTTCCTGGGGATCAATTTCCTGGCTGATGTCCTCACTGATTTGGAAAGAAAGCGGTGCGAGAATATTCAGGGTCCCTGCAGCATATTCGCCTTTCGACACGGTCGCCGACTGGACGCCGTCACCAATGCGGGCAGCACCGGCGGCCACAAACTTTGTCGGATGCAGATTAATTAAATCTTCCGCCTGATCGATCACCAGCGTGGACTGTTGTGTGATATCCCAGTCATTCACGACGATAGAATCGGATTCGCCCTGATTGTTGTAGGCGGAAATAGACAGGTCAAGAAATACCGGGATCTGGAGATTCGTTTCGAAATTCAGGCTCATATCGACATCCTGGAGATCGATACCATCCAGCTCCTCCGGCAGGGTCGAGATTTCCTGTTCAACGGTATCGATCTTAATTGTGATTGGCTCAACGATCCCGGTGATATGGGCAAAATTTATATCGGTCAGTCCGAGGTCAATTCCGAGAGAGTCATCGAAATTAATAGTCATCCGCTGTTCGGGATCCAGGTTGATACGCGATTCGTAATGCAACGACTGCTGTTGGCCGTCAATCTCGATGGTATGGTTGCGGAGATTGAACACGGAAGATTGCTGGGCTCCCAGCGGCGGCAGTGAAATGGTTTCCGCGAAGCTGGATTGATCGGGTTCATATAATTCATCGATCGAGAGAAATACATCCGCCATCACACCCATGTTATTAGTAATGGTGATGGCCAATTGCCCTGAATCAAGCAGCGCCTCCTGAATTTGATGACCGGTTTGGAGTGCGATGGAGTCGGTTTCCACTATCGCATTGGAAGTAAAGTATCCGGTAATCGAAGAAAAAGTGATGTTCTGCAGGTTAATTTGCACATCGATGCTATCGTTTTCCTGGATAGTGGCGAGATTGGGATCGGTGGCCGCCGTGAGAATTTCATAACTATATTCCAGCTGTTGTGCGGCCGTATCCATGTTCAGGGTATAGGGGGACAGGTCGATACTGGTCTGATTGTCTGTTTGCGCAGTCAGCTGAATCGTTGTTTCCAGCGGATTATTCTGGTTATCAACCAGAGATGGAATTGAAAGCGTGACTTCCGAGTTCAGATCGATGGTATTCTGGACATCAATATCGAGGCTTCCTGTGGAAATTTCGGCTGACTCGATCTTGGCGTCGGAATTCTGCAGCGCGACCGTATCGGTGTTTGCGATCATCTGGGAAGGAATTTTCGCCGTCGCCGCGGAGACAACCATATTTCGTACATTGGCTTCCAGGGAGAATCCGCTCTGCAGATCGGCATCGGTTAGGGTAACCGGCTGTTCCTGTGAGCCGTCGGATTCTCCGTTCACTCGCACGCCATTAATATTGGAGAGGGTTTTCCCGGCCAGATCGATGGTTTCGGTCGCGCTGGAGTTTTCCGGAATGTACTCTGAGAAGGAGACTGTCTCTTGAACTGAATTGGCGATGGTATCCATAAGACTCAGGGTGAACGGCTTTCCGAATGGAATCACCATGTTATTGTACACGGTCACTTCAATGGTGCCGGATTCGAACGTTGCGCCCTCAAAATCACCAAATGAGAATGCCTTGGTAACCGGTTCCAAGTCCGTACTGGGAATGCTGTCAACTGTGGCCGTTCCTCCGTTGATTTGGATGGCCGTTCTGAGGGGATCTACGAGGGCAGCCGGCATAATTTGCTCAAATATGAATTCGGTGGTGGTGATGGGACCGATATCGGCCAGCGCGACTTTCCCGATTTCTGCATGGGCTGATTTGGGGGTGGATTCAATAGTGACAGCATCGATCGATTGTGTGAACGATTGAGTAAGATTGTCAAATGCCAGTTGGTTATCAAGGCGGGTGGTATCAATCTGGATATCTTTTTGAATGGCATAAAGCGAGTCGCCATCGGTATCAACTACTTGCGTAATAAGGGAATCATCCAGAATATCTGAAAAGCCCATATGTTGTTTGTACAGAGGGACATCCAGCTGCACCGGCCACATGGGAAAGTTCGTCTGGGTGGGATTGTCAATATAGCAGGCACCGATCCACAGAAGAGCCGCACCGCTTAGCAGAATCAGTAATTTTCGCATGCTTTTTTCTCCTCGCCATAGGAATTTGTTTGTTGTCGTGAGACTAATATCGACGAGGAATCTGGATTTCTTAATGCAGAAATGATTTATGGGTCGTTCACTTGATCTGGATCATAAAATCACAGAATTGTCCCCGATGTGTCCCAGTAAACAGGCAGCGCGTTCCGTATCGAACAGTTGGTTCGGTAACAATTGCGCAAGGCCGGTATCAGACTGATCGGACGGGGTCGATTGCAGACTTTCCGCTTGTAATTAACGTGGAAGAAACCTAGCTTCCCTGAATTAATTCATGGGAATGAACAGGAGGAGCGACAATATATGTCAGACATTGCAAAAAAATGGGCACTCATATTGGGGGCGTCCAGTGGTTTTGGGAAGGCAACGGCGCTGGAGTTGAGCAGGCGCGGGTACCATATCTGCGGTATCCATTTTGATCGCAAAGCAATGCAACCGCAGGTAGACGCAATTATCGAGGAAATTACCGGGAACGGGGTTGAGGCACTCTTTTTTAACAGGAATGCCGCGGATGAGAAATTGCGGGCGAAAACCCTGGACGAGTTGGGAGAACACATTTCGGATGATGAGGTCCCCTCCCGGGTTATGGTTGTGTTGCATAGTCTCGCCTTCGGGACCCTGCGGCCCTTTATTTCAGACGATCCCAGTGAGATTATCAACAAAAAACACCTGGATATGACCCTCGATGTGATGGCCAATAGTCTGGTATATTGGGTGCAGGACATGTTTACACGTGATCTGATCAGCGCCGGCACGCACGTTTTTGGGATGACGAGTTCGGGAGGGCATGAAGTGTGGCGAACGTATGGGGCGGTTTCTGCGGCAAAGGCAGCGCTGGAATCCCATGTGAGACAGCTGGCCTTTGAACTGGGGCGTTTTGAGATTTCTGTGAATGCTATTCGGGCGGGTGTTACGGATACTCCGGCATTACGAAAAATACCTGGACACGACGACATGCTGGCCCGTGCCGCACAGAAAAATCCGGGCGGACGATTAACACGCCCGGAAGACATTGCCAGGGTGATTGCTGATTTAAGTGACGGCGGAAATACCTGGATGACAGGAAATATCATCGGAGTAGATGGCGGTGAGGATGTCGCCGGCTAGCAGCCTGAACTGTTCCCGCCATTCGGTTCTTTGATGTTTATAGTAGAGTAGCTTACTTTATTAAAACCAGCACAATAAACGATTCAGACAAGCAATAAATATGATGCAAGAGGAGTTACAACTCAGGCAAGAAATTTACCGCGATGATGTCGAACAGATGACCGAATGGATGGATGACGACGAAGTAGTGGAATATCTGAATGAAGAACAAAATGTCGCTGATACACTCAGGCGAACCCTCCGACAATCCAGTTTGCCAGTATTTTCCCATCAGTTCAACCGGAACGGTAGATTTTATTTACTCACACGTCCGGAGTATGGTCCGATCGGGTTTCTGCGACTGGTGCCGAAGGCGGAGGGGGCCGAAATAGTAATCGTGATCGGTGATCGCTCTCAGTGGGGGGAGGGCTATGGTTCCGCGGCAATCCGGAAGGGATTGCACCTGGCCTTTCTTGATTGGCGAAAAAACCGGGTGATCGCAAAAATACATAAGATGAATCAGCGGTCTATCCATGTGTTCAAGCAAGCGGGCTTCACCAAAGATACCGAACTGAATGCAGAGATAAAATTTTCACTGACCGTCGATGAATATCTGGGAGATTAACCCAGCCCGTAGTCCGACGAGACCCTGATAATGACGATTAATCTTTCACCCGGAAAGTTCTGCAGGACCGCAGATTGGGTACAATTAGCGGGTTTATTGGCTCACGGTTAACGGAAAATAGAGGGTGATTGTTGTGCCTTCACCCGGGGTGCTGTCCACTTCGATTTTCCCGTTATGATGATTCACGATACCATAGACTTCCGACAGCCCGAGCCCGGTTCCCTTCTGTTTTTTCGTAGTGAAAAATGGGTCGAAGATTTTCTCCATGACTTCTTTGGTCATCCCGATGCCGGTATCGGATATCCCGACTTCAATCTGATTCCGAACCTGATCAGTCCATATGGAGATCACCCCGCCCACTTCGAGTGAGTCGATGGAATTGAACACAATGTTCACCAGAGCATTTCTCAGTGCGACTTTATCTCCCGAGATAGCGGGCACCTCATTCAGCCGTTCTTCAAAGATAATCTGGTAACCATGCTTCTGTTTCACCCGGTCGGACTTGGTTTTAGAATAATCGATCACCTCCTCGATTATGCCGTTTAATTCTACGGGCTGGAAGGTTTTGTTAGTCACCTCTTCGCGATCCCGGGTAAAATCCTGCAATCGCCGGATGGTATCTATGGAAGCCTCGACTGCCTTCTCAATGGTCTGTAATTCCCCTGAGAAGGCCTTGTCCTGTATTTTCTGACCCAGTAACTGGACCTTGCCAAGAACAATGCTCAACATATTGTTGAAATCATGCACTATACCCGATGCCATGCGACCCAGCGCTTGTAATTTCTTATCTCTGGTTAATTCCATTTCCTCTTTTTGCCGTGAAGAGATCAGGCGGTCAATAATCGTAAATCCCTGCAGCAATTCATCGTCATCTTTGTAGGGATAGGTGCGAAGTTCAAAGAACTCTCCCCGCTCGGTATCATAGTATTCCAGGGGAATTACCTCATTATTCTGGAGGGTCGCCGGGAGAGGACAATCATCGCAGGGCGATTCCTTTCCGCGTAAAATTCTGTAACACTTATTGCCCTCGAGACTTATACCGGCTCCAAAAACCCACATAGCCGCTGCGTTAACCCGTTGAATTGTATAGTCAGGTGAACAGATAATCATAAAGTCCGGAATGGCGTCAAAGACCTGATCCGGAATATCCAGTGTTGCCAGCTCCCGGACGGATTCGGATTTTACTGGATATAAGGATAATGAAAGTTCCTGGTCTTGCGGTTGGGACGAAAGATAGGCGTAAATAATAACTTCGTCGAATTGTGTGGTATTGAACTGTGGACTGGCCGTCAGGTGGATTAAACGATTCTTCCGGGATTGGTCTCTTATTATCTCCAGGAGAGAACTATTGTGAGGGACAGTGAAATACTTGTTAATAGAGTTGTGTTCTGTGGAACCGTCGACAATCCATTCCTGGAAAGTCTGATCCATCTCCACTATAGTTCCGTCAGCTCTATTGACAGTAATTTTTGATGAAAGCATACTCTATAATTAACCCGATACGAAATCCCCATCGCAACACATTTGAATGATGGCGATGAACTCAACTTCGTGGCTGAAAAAACATTCAGGTTCCTGACCGTTTCCTGTTTTCACTCCCATTTTCAGAAAGCAGACTATATGGGTTCGCCCATCAGAGTGTATGCAGTAATTTGGTAAACTCCATAAAACTGAGTAAGCGCAACAGAGGCAAAGTTAATTAAAATAACCAGGCTCGTGTACTAAAAATTCAAGCCAACATTGTTAATTCATTCTGGAGCCTCTTCGTGCGCTGATCCGCATCCATCGCCTGTGAGTACTTGATTGCCTCCTGGAGATACTCTCTCTGGAGGCGTGGTTCCAATTGATTCTTGGCCAGACGACTCAGTTCGTAATAGGTTTCTGAAAGGTTCAACAAATTATCGTATCGCTTATTGAGCATTAAGCTAAGCTGAAACTGCGATTCCGCCAGGTCATACTGTAGCTGCTCTCTGTACAACATGCCAAACACTCTATAGGTATCGGCAAGGCTGACAGAATCCTGTAATTTCGCGAAGATTGCAAAGGCTTTTATGGCATCAGCGTGAGCTTTCTCGAATGCCCCATTCCGAACCTCCACGTCAGCCAGGGCCAAATGAATCAGTCCGAGCAACCGGTGAAAACTGTGCGCCATCGCCAGCTGCTTAGCCTCTTCGAGAACCTGTTTCGTCTCTGGAAATCTGTGCAGGTTGCGCAGGGTGATTCCTTTACTAATAAGGGTGTTCACTTTGATATGCGACTGAGCATCCGAAAATTGTACAAGGATATCATTAAATATTGTCAACGCTTGTTCTGAGTTTCCCTGGATATCCTCTATGACGCCTAAGTTCGACTCAATACTGAGATTCCCGGCAGTTGAATTTGATAAGTCTTCACGCAGGGATTTAATGAGGTATTTCGCCCGGGTAAAGTACCGTTTTCCTTTCGCCGTTTCCCATTGTTCGAAAGCAAGGATGCCAAGATTATTATACGCATTCAGCAGTCCGATTCGATGGTTCAGTTGTTTATAATAAGGTAAAGCTTTGAGGGTATGAACCCGGCTGGTCTCCCATTCATTGGCTAAAAAAGCCAGTCTTGCTTTCAGCATCAATAAATCCGCTTGTTTGGAGAGATCCATTTCCGGTATGATACTGCTTAAGTACGACAGGGCGGCCCGGGCTTTTTGAAATTCACCATGTTGGAGACAAAGATTGACAATCTGGTAATGCGATTCAAAAAGCAGTTGACCTGATGTGGACAGCTGAGAACGGAATAGCGAGAGCAAATACGCATAATCGATCTCCCGAAAAATATTGAGCTCGATATGCTCGGAGGTATTCTCCCAGTGGACCTTTAAGTAGTTTTCCTGGTGTTTCTTGACATAAATGAATTTCTCGATGATTTGTTGACTGCCGTATTCGAGAATGATATCAAACAAATCCTCAAAGAACGGGGCGACAGATTTTTCTTTGCTGGCGGGAAACGTTTGTAATTGATTCATACCAATCCACTATCATCCCTGAAATCTTTGAATCGAGCTGTTAAGTCATTGCCCCCCACTTCTTCAGCCATTCACCCTATTGATGGATCTTCTCCCGTGCACCCCGGATTGTGAACTGGCTCAACCAGGGTGGAGCCGTTCCCGGATGTACCATGAGCCGATCGCCGGTGTGCAATCCGGTGTCCGGAGAAGTTACGATCCATTGAATTTACTGCCATCGAAGGTCCTTGGTTTCAAGTGACTCGGATAAAATATATGACCTGCATGAAACCTGTTCCAGTGCAAAACCGGAAGCTGTGAGCGCCCGAGTTTCTCTCAAGAGGTTTCCATCGTTGCAGTAGGTAATATGAATCAACTGGAGTGTGGGCACCGCACACCAAACGATCATACCGAACTCAACTTTATTCCATCCAGCACCAGCCATGGCGGGAGAAATTCGATAACCTGATGATCTAATTCCAGTAACCGCCATCGTGTATGATTTAGGTGTAGTGTTTGTCCGGATCATCGTAATTGACGACGGCATTCGCACTGCCGCTCACCAAATCTTTGCCAATCGCTAACGTTGGGGTATTCCCCTCCTGAAACTCAATGTGCTCAGAGTGTGGTTTGAATTCAAAGTCATCTTGTTTACCCTGACTGAAGCCAAAGATCACAACATCATCCGCGCTCACATAAATAGCAAAGGTCAGTGGTATGTCTGCCTTCAGGGTACGAGGTGGAATTTCAATGTAGCTCCCCCCGGTTTGCTCACCGCCGACCCGGCCCCTGGTCTGCGCATTTATCTGCCTCCCGTGCAGAATCACCCCGTTGTCCTTTGCCCGGGCCAGCCCGATGGCCATTCGTGAGGCCGGTAACCGCTGAACAGTAACGGTGATGGGTTCCGAAGGCGTTTTAACAACTGGAAAGTACACCGAACCCGAGTGCCATCACGATAACAATCATCCAGTTTACATGTTTTATGACACCCTCCTTACTCATATGGTACTGCCTAAATTAAATGAATTAGAGATCCCTGAACGGATAAGTATCGCAAATTTTATGCCTGAGTTATTACAACAGGACGGGTGTAACTGGGGAATGGAGTTGTTAGCAGTAAATGGTGGATTATCAAATGCTTAACGTAGATTATTTCGCTTTGGCGAGTGCCGGAAGGGCATAGTGAAGTGATTAAGGTACTTCACTCAGGCCGAGCGATATGATCAATTTTTCCGGTGAGTCAGGTTGCGACCAGGTCTCCGTATTTTTTCAACCGGTAGCGAAAAGTACTCCGGGTCATACCGAGCAGCTCGGCCGCTTTGGCTTTGTTCCCCTTGGCAACTCTGAGCGCTTCGGAAAGATACTGTTGTTCCAGCAGCTCGAAATCGATGCCCTGCGGCGGGATGAGCTGTTTACTATTAGATGACGGGCTCCCTGGCGTCCCTCCGTTTACCTGCCCGGGAGTGAGTGCAAGGTGATGTTTATCAATCGTCCCGGTTTTTTTCAACAACACCGCCCGTTCAATCACATTCCGAAGTTCCCGAACATTCCCGGGCCACCGATGGTTCATGATAATTGACATGGCCTCTCCTGTGAATCCGGCGACGTCAAAGTTAAATTCATTGTTGAACTGGGACAGGAAGTGATCTACCAGGAGCCTGATGTCATCACCGCGCTCCCGCAGGGGCGGCAGGTCGATGGTAACCACGTTGAGCCGGTAATACAGGTCTTCGCGAAACTTCCCCTGTTCCACCAGATCTTCCAGATGGCGGCTGGTTGCGGAAATGACCCGCAGATTAATCGGGATATCCTCAATGCCACCTACACGCCGAATTTTTCGTTCTTCAATGGCATTGAGCAGCTTGGCCTGGAGCGCATGATCCATATCGCCGATCTCATCCAGAAAGAACGTCCCGCCATTGGCGACCTCCATCAATCCGCGTTTAGGTTGGCGTGCATCCGTGAAAGCGCCCTGCTCATAACCAAACAATTCGGATTCCAACAACGTGGGCTGAATAGCCGCGCAGTTGACTTCCACAAACGGCACCTCGCCCTTCTGGCTGTTGGTATGGATTACGCGGGCTACCATTCCCTTCCCCGTCCCGGTTTCTCCCCGAATCACAACTGGCGTAATCGTCGATTCGCTCACCATTTTGATGGATTCGAACACCTTTTTCATTCCGGACGAATTGCCAATGAGTCCGCCGAACCCTAATAATTTTCGCTGCTGATCAAACAGGTAAGAGAGGGTGTCTCCATCCAGTTTCGATTTGATGGCCCGATCCACCACAAAACGGATCTCCTGGGGATTCAACGGTTTGTTCAGATAATCATACGCCCCCAGTTCCATGGCTCTCGTGGCAACCTGATCGTCCCCGACTCCGGTCATCATGATCGCTTCCACATCAGGGAATTGATCTTTGATAATACGCATGAGTTGGAGACCATTTTTCCCCGGAAGATTATAATCAAGAATAGCGATATCGATGAGCAAGGAAGGAAACCGGTCGAGGAATTCTTCCCCGTCTTGATAGGTGTAAATTTGCCGATCTCCGGATTTGAGCACCTGGCTTAAGAGGCCCCGGACCTGAGGATCATCCTCTATAATATGAATAACCACCATGGTGTCCCTGCACTCCCTGATCTATGGATTCTTGTGAGATTATGTTCGCCCCGGAACCGTGATAACCAGTTAAACGAATTCTGGATTTTCTCGTGCGCCTCTATTATCGACCACAGGTAAATAAGCTTTAATAGTCACGATTTCTCTCAGACTCGAACAATCATGGGTGTCAAAGGAACAAACCACCGAACTCACTCCCGCTCTCCGACTGTTCAGTATTGACAATTTTTGCTAAAATTTCGCATAAAAAATCATACAATGCCAGGAGGCGGAATATTTTACCTATCACAGGCTATTATAGGGTAAAATTTGCCTCTGGTTACCGGTATTTGCCATTCAATTCCACGCTGGGATACGAGAGCGACGGGTCGATTATCCACAATATGTCACCGGATATCACCACCCAGGAGATCATCGCCTCCCTCAGTCAGTTTCAAAAGGTGTGCCTGATGGGCCGGTTCAGCCTGTGCCGGAGAACACCTGAAGGTGCTCATCCCCTTGTTTTGTCGGAGTTCCACGAATGCCGCCCTGGTCATTCAGTAATTGCTGGGCTCCGGTGAGGTGATTGATGAGTCCCGCATAATTATCCGGATCGTGCCATTGATCCTGCTCACCGCCCAGCGGATAGAGGATATGCTTGCTCCCGTGGTAATCCAGTGCTACCGGATCCGGACCTGCCAGCAGCATATTCATGCGCTCGGTGGAACCCGGGGGGTAACCCATATGATGGTGATCGTAGGTAACCCAGATACAATCGACAATGTTCAGGGCGGGTGGCCGCACGATGCTGTACATTTTCCCGCACTGGGTTCCGGCTTCTTTATAATGGCGGACATTTCCACCCCAGCCATCAGCCATGGAGAGGATGCCGTAGGAGTGTTTTAATACTCCGGTGATTCCTGTGCCATCGTGGGTCTTCAGCACGGGAATATTTATGAGTTTCAGATTTTGCCCATATCCGGACCCGTTCCAAATTCCTTCCCGCAGCTCGATTCGATGACCCCCTGCAGTCGTGAAGCAGGGATAGGACACCCGCTGAGTGTTTCGTTTGCGATAACCATCCCGCTTATGATTATCCCCCGCGATGAAGGTTTCGCGGATGGGATCCAGGAGATAGGAACTGACCGGAGCATCCGCAAAGACCGAGTGCACTAACTTATCCACGGTCAGCTGCTGATGTTCCGAATTGACAACCACCCCGGCGACCTCCGGGTGATCTTCATAGCGGCCCCAGGCCCGTGGATCCCCATTGAACCCACCCTGGCCCTGGCCGTTCTCAAAGATGACCACTTCTCCGTCAAACCCGTCCGGATGTTGCAGAATACGATGAATCAGGCCGCGCACCACATCAGTGTTGGTCGCTCCGCGGCACTTCCACTGGGCATTCACTTTGATGAGCACCACATCATCTTTGTGAATCAAGCCATTTGCACCGCTCCACCGGGCGTCTGCTTCGGATTGATAGAGCGGCAATCCACGATGCGCCAGGAGATCCAGGAGAACGTCCATGCCTTCATGGCGAAGTGCGCCGTCATGCCTGGGTATATCAGTGATTTGAAATACTGGCGAGGGGTCGTTCGCCCCGAATATGGAACGCAGCGAGGCGCCGCCTATGAGATAGGCCGTAGCGCCGGCCAATGTGACGCGCCTCAGAAACTCCCGCCTGGTAAATTGATTCATGACAGTCACCGTTCCTTTCTTGTTTGAACTTTGCGTCTATTCCTCTATGCCTTTCTTCCTTGATGCCTGCCATGTCGAACGATATATAAGGTCAATCCGCTGTGGTAACCGATTGCGCTGACCCGACCAAAAACGGATCCACCGGAGCGGTCGGGAGGATGATGTCTCCATTTATTCAGTA
>DATFLS010000363.1:0-3180 GCA_035267465.1 bacterium | reverse complement strand
GGTATCCCTGGGGAAAGCCGGTGCTGTCCGGCCACCGCGAGGCGAACAAATGGTAGGTTTCACCGACCTGAATCGGCGATCCGCCCCAGACGAACCAGCCGGACATTTTAAATCCGCTTTCCTTCGGGACAGGATGTGTTTGGAAAGAGATGTCACTGGTATTCCCCCCGCATCCTGTCAAACCGACCAGCATTCCGACCAGTATGAGCACAGAGAAAATTCGTCTCTCTGAGCGTTTCTGTTTCCATTGTTTTGCTGGATATAGTTGAGTCATAGATAACTCTCCATGTATGAACTCTGTACTCTACGGTTCAATCAACTGCTGATCATATACCGACCGGTATCCGCCACCCATGTTCCGGGCCAGCCAGAGGCGGTAATCCAAGGTGCTGCCGGGCGCAATGTATTTCTGCTCAATGGCCTCGGCAGCCGTCACTACTGCTACATATCTCTGACCATTTTCGTTCACTGCCACCACCAGTTCATCCCTGAAATCCCCGTACAGGTCAGCGGTCATCATCACGCTGCTTCCCGGCGGATATTCCGGCTGGCCTTCTTTCTTCAGGTGGACAGTGTTTCCATCGAAATCACCGATTCTGCCTTGTCCGTCCCGCAGTTCCCTGGTGTTATCACCGTCCCATTCCATGGGCGTATATCCCCAGGGGAAGGGTTCCAGAATTTGTTCGCCCTCGGCAGCAAACAGGATCAGGTTGCGATCATCGTGCCCCTGGCGATTCGAGACCCCTTCGATTCCAGGGGATCCCGCCCAGATATCCGCCGACCAGCCGTGATGGCCGTGCGTCCACCGGGGATCGTCTTCCCGGTTCACCTTCCAGATGATCTCGCCGGACGCGGCGTCCACCATATACACACCGGCATGAATACTGGTCTCCACGATATAGAAGACCTCCAGTCCGGCCCGATCCGGCAGATAATCGTGAATGCACACTTTATCCGGATGACCCCGGTCAATAGACCACTGAACCGTACCGTCGTGATTCAGACAGGTGGTCCCGTCGAAGACCTCCTGCTTCCCATCACCGTCCACATCCGCCACTTCAATTTTATGGCCCCCGCTGCCGTTGGTCTCGGCAAAGCTCTCGAACCGCCAGAGTTCGTTGAGTTCCGCATCATAGGCCACAAACACTTCATTCTCATAGAGTCCGGTCTGCGTAACAACGGCAGGATGTTCACCGTCCAGATAGGCTACGGACAGGTGAATCCGGGTGGAAGATTTGGCGAAATCCGAGACCATCTCCGGCCAGGGAGCTGTGTGCTTCACCTCGCCGGTCATCCCATCGAGAATCGCCACGTAGACCTCATCATCGATCTGCAGCCGGGTAATGATCTCCGCCTTCCCGTCCCCATCCATATCCCACACATTGAACGGCACATTGTTGGCGCTTCCGAAGCAGTGATCGTGATAGCAGATATCCTTCCGCCAGAGCGACCGTCCATAGGAAGTGAACGCCTCCAGCTGCACCGGAAGGCCCGGATCCTGAGACATCTCCTGGTTGCCGTTGTCCAAGCGGATGACGCAATCCCGCGTGCCGTCGCCGTTTAAATCGCCGAATACAGGTACCAGGCCACCCTGTTTGAACAGCGGCTTGAATGAAGTGATCACAGAAGTCGGTTCCCGGGACGCCGTGATGCCGGTCCACTCCGAACGCTTTCCCTCGGTTCCGTCATTCCCCACCGGCCTGATATAATAATGATAGCGGTCACCAATTTCCAATCCGGTATCAAGGAAGCTGGTGGTTCTCACCGGGATATCGTTGATCAGGAAACCCGCCTGACTCCGCTCCGGTGCCCGGTAAATATTAAACTGCGTAGTTCTCGCATCATCCTCCAGTATTGCCCAGGAAAGCAGGACTGTGCCATCATCTCCGGAGATCGCAGTGAGTTGTCTGGTCTGCTTTCCCCATTCGGCCCCTTCCGGTTCCCGCACCACCCGGAACCCCAGGTCCGGGTGCCGGATGCCAGGCGACATACCTAATTCGTATCCGTTCTGCAGGTACGATTCGTTCCGGGCCCACGAGCCGCCCATCACGGCGCGTTCCAGATCCACCGGATCCTCGATCCGATACTTCCATTCGGCCACCGCCGGATCGCGATTCTCGAGCACCATCTGCCAGACGTTTCCGGCCATGCCATAGAGACCGAATCCGTTCGGTTCGCCCCAGCGAGCCGGCTTCAAGTATTTTTCCCAGCGATTAAACCGGCGCATTCCCTCCGGATCGTAATTGGCGTGCCCAACCGGCGAATCATTTCCCCAGGGATAGGTCTATCCGGAGACGTCCCCGCGTGCGGCGTATTCAAACTCTGCGGTTATGGGCAACCGATAGATCCTATCTTCCTGATTTGAAAGCCATTCTAGGTAGGCATCCACGTCGTACCGGTTAACAAAAATTACGGGATGCTCTTCCTTACCTTCCGGAATGCTCCCATCCTCCCAGTGCAGCGGCAGCGGATATCCGGTGGCATCGACGAAGTCCTTCCACTCTCTGTTGGTGACCGGGTGATCCAATATTTCGAAATCCTCGATACGTACGAGATCACCATTTTGCCGGTCGCCGGTGCCGGGACGGAAGGTGCTGCCCTCGATGAAAACAAAATCTTGAGGTAATTCCCGGGCGGACGTAAACGATGAAAAACTGAAGAGTGCTATCAAGAGAGTTAAAACATAGAATCTCATAGTAAGAAACTCCTGGTTGAAATTTCTATATTGTCTTATGTGAAAATCACGGATCACATTATCGTATTCCTGACAGAGATATATTCGATAAGTGGGACAATCAGATAATAATCAATCCCCCGGATTTGCGAGCTAATCCCGATATGTTATTCGTTTGCTTCACCTGGATCCGTATCATTCAGGTATTCTTCAATATTCGTATACCCGTCACCGTCACGATCCAGGGGACCATCCTTCGGATCCCAGGCATCAAAATCATATTTCTTCTCCCACTCATCCGGCATACCATCCGCATCGGAATCCGCAGGTGGTGCAATCGATTGGTACGCAGGCCAGCTCCCCACTTCTCTCTGAGAGTCAATAATCTTCCCGATTCCTTTCTCAACCTGTCGCACGACCCGGGAATCCACGGGATCCCGTTTCGGTAACGTAGTTCCTGCTTCAGCCAGTACCCGCTGGTAGGCCGTTCCGGCTGCGTCATTGTT
>DATFLS010000362.1:0-8819 GCA_035267465.1 bacterium | reverse complement strand
GGGATGGCCGGCATACTGGACACGGCCCGGTTTCGGTCGTTCGTGGCCATGGAATTGGATGTTTCCGTGCGTGATATTCAGGCTATGGTCCTGGGCGGCCACGGAGATACGATGGTGCCGCTGCCCAGATACGCAACCGTTGCCGGTATTCCCCTTCCCGATCTGCTTTCCCAGGAGAAAATTGATGCGATTGTGGAGCGGACCCGAAAGGCCGGTGGCGAAATTGTCAGCCTGTTAAAAGAAGGCAGTGCCTATTACGCCCCATCTGCGGCTGTGGCGGAAATGGTGGAAGCCATCACCAAAGATCGGAAACGGATTCTGCCCTGCGCTGCGTGGCTCACCGGTGAATATGGTCTCAATGATCTGTACATGGGTGTGCCGATTAAACTGGGACGCGGCGGAGTTGAAGAAATCCTGGAAGTTGAATTGAATGACGACGAGAAAGCTGCATTAGAAACATCGGCCGAGCATGTCCGGAGTAATCTGGCAAAGGTGTCTCTCTAACGTGACATTTCAATGGCGCCCGGCTCGGTAGTGATTACGCAGAGAACGGATACCGGCCATATCTGAAGCAGCGTTCGGAACAGAAACTAAAGGAGAGTAGGTTTTGTCGATTCTGGTAGTTGGGTCAGTGGCGCTTGATACGATTGAGACACCATCCGGACGCCGGGAGGAGGTGCTTGGCGGGTCGGCCATGTACTTTAGTGTGGCCGCCAGTTATTTCGACCAGGTTTTTCTGGTCGGGGTGGTCGGGACTGATTTCCCGGAGGAGGGCTTTCACCTGCTGGAACGGCATGGAGTGGATCTGGACGGGTTGCAGCAGGAACAGGGGAAGACCTTCCGGTGGACGACTCGCTATCATCTGGATATGAACCACCGGGATACGCTGGACACCCAGCTGAATGTATTTGAGTCATTTTCACCCCGCATTCCGGAAAAGTATACGACCGCCACGCATCTCTTCCTGGCAAATATTCATCCTTCCCTCCAGCTGGAGGTGCTCTCACAGGTCACCGATCCCGGGATAGTGATCTCCGACACCATGAATCTCTGGATAGAGAACACGCCCGACGAACTTGAAGAGGTCATTGCGAAGACCGATATTTTTCTTTTAAGTGACTCCGAGGCCCGGCAGTGGACGGAGGAACCGAACCTGCTCAGAGCGGCGAAACAACTGCTCCGGCGGGGGCCTGCTCATCTGATCATCAAAAAAGGGGAACACGGGGCTCTGCTGGTGAACGAGGATGGCGCCTTCTTCGCGCCGGGCTATCCCCTGGAAAATATCGTCGATCCCACCGGCGCGGGCGATGTGTTCGCCGGAGGCGTTGTCGGCCATCTGAGCAAACTCAACTCCATGGAAGATGCAGATTTGCGGCAGGCCATCATTTACGGCAGTACGCTGGCCAGTTTCAATGTGGAATCCTTCGGCCTGGATCGCCTCAGTACCCTGACCAACGAGGATATCGAAAAACGGTACGGAACCTTCAGAGACTTAACCGCTTTCGAGAAGAACTGATGCAGGTCATTACGGAATACATCAATCTCAGCACCAAACCTGAAATCGATATCCTTAACATTACGGATGACGTGCGTTCCATCATTCGGAAAACGGGTATCAGAAACGGCCAGGTGACCATTTTCGTGCCCGGAGCCACCGGTGGCATTTCCACAGTTGAGTACGAACCTGGCTTACTGCAAGACATCCCGGAATTGTGGGAGAAGCTGGCCCCCGCCGGCAAAACGTATCACCATAACGAAACCTGGCATGACGGCAACGGTCATTCCCATATTCGCGCGACCCTCACCAAACCCGATTTAACCGTCCCGATTGTCGATGGCGATCTGACGCTGGGTACCTGGCAGCAGATTATCTTCCTGGATTATGACGTTCCCGCACGCCAGCGAAAATTGGTAGTCCAGTTAATTGGTGAGTAGAGAACTCAATATCGCCCGGGCACTCTGGTGGGAAAACGACACCCTTCACCTGCTGGACCAGACACAACTTCCCGGGAAAGAAGTCGTCCTGCATATCCGGGATATCACTCAGCTTATCGAAGCCATAAAGGCGCTCTCTGTCCGGGGTGCGCCGGCATTAGGTATTGCCGGGGCATATGGCACGGTGCTGGCCGCCAGCGAATGGAAAGATTCTTCAGCCGCTCCCGACTGGGAGCAATTGCGGCAAAAAGTCGACCCGCTCATCTCTGCCAGACCGACTGCGGTGAATCTCGAATGGGCCGTGAAGCATGTGATGACGCGCGGAAGGGAAACCCGGGCCGGCACACGTAACGAGGCCTATCGAGTCCTGGAACAGGAAGCGATCGCGCTTCACCGGGATGATGAGGAACGCTGCAGAAAAATTGGCGAATATGGCGCTGAACTCCTCGCGGAATCGGGACGGGTGATCACCCATTGTAATACAGGTGCCCTGGCGACCGGCGGGATCGGCACGGCTCTCGGCGTAATCTATTCGGCGGTCATGCAGGGGAAATCCGTTCACGTGTACGCCGATGAAACCCGGCCCCTGCTGCAGGGCGCCAGATTGACTGCCTGGGAATTGCACCGGGCCGGTATTCCGGTGACGGTCATGACTGATGGCATGGGGGCCGCCCTGATGCAGCAGGAGTCTATCAACTGCGTCATTGTCGGCGCAGATCGCATTGCGAATAACGGTGACACGGCCAATAAAATCGGCACGTACCATCTTGCGATCGCGGCGACAGTTCATAACGTGCCCTTCTATGTAGCCGCTCCGATATCCACCATTGATACCAGCATCGCCGACGGGAATGATATTCCTATTGAACTCCGGGGTGAAGAAGAAGTCCTCTCCTGGGGAGAAATTCACACATCTCCGGAACATGTGACGGCATTTGCCCCTGCCTTCGATGTGACCCCTGCAGCATATATTTCCGCGATTGTGACCGATAGAGGTATTGCCTCTCCCCCCTACGATTTCCGCGCATTTCTGCAGAACGCAAACTAACATATCCCCACTTTTCTCCTTGATATACTGTGCGCTTAGGGATATTTTTTGCAAGTATGTTCCATTTGAAAAATTTAGAGGAGTAAGAGCATGAACCAACGTCGTATTTTTCTTCTTCTGGCAGTCGTGATCGCTCCGGTGATCCTCTTCCTCGCCTGTCAGACCCAGGAGCTCACCTCGGCGAAATTGTATCTCCAGCAGCAGAACTGGGAAGAGGCCGAAGAGTTTCTGAAAAAAGCCGAGGAATCCGAGCCGGACAATCCGGAAATTCCCTACTTGCTCGGAGCACGGATCTATGCCCGGCAGGGGGAGTATGACCTCATGAACGAAGCGTTTGAGCGCTCACTTTCCATCAGTAATAAGTTCGCAAGTGACATCGAAAACGTCCGTTTACGTCACTGGTCTGAAGCATTTAATTCGGGGGCGAAAACCTATAATCAAGCCCTGAATCAGCAAGATGAGAAGCGTCAGCAATTACTGGAAGACGCCGTGGAGCATTTTGAAACTGCTGCCACGATTATGCCTTCGAAGCCGGAAACATACGGAAGTCTGGCCACCGCGTATCTGCTGTTAGATGAAATTGATACCGCAAAGAAAACATTCGAACGGGCTCTGGAAAACGATCCGGATAATTTTAACGTGTTGTTCAATTATGGGCGGTTGCTTGCCGAAGAGGGGCAGAATGAACGCGCCATCGAACTCCTCCAGAAAGCACGCGAAATCGATCCGGAGAATAGTTCGGCCACCCAGTTACTCTCAAATCTCTATATTAAGATCGGGAAAACCGAAGAAGCCCTGGATATGATGCAACGGGCAATCGACCAGGATCCGGAAAACCCGACACTGTATTTTAACAAAGCCATTTTGCACATCCGGCTGGCCCAGAGTTTTGATGAAAACGAACAACAGGATCAGCGCAAGCAGCAGTATGATCAGGCCATCCAGGCCATGGAGACAGCAGTCAGCATTAATCCGGACGATATGGAAGCCCTCATCCGGGTCGGGGAATTATATCAGGAGCTGGAACGATGGGAAGAGGCCAGGGATGCATTCGAGAAGGTTCTGGAGGAGCAGCCGGATAATGCAGATGTCATGCGAAAATTAGCAATCACCATTTACCGGCTGGGTGACCAGGAGAGGGCCCAGGAGCTGCTGGAAAAAGCGAAATCCTTACAGCAGCAGGGTCAATAAACCAACTTTCTCTCACCATTCTACATGGTTCAAAGCACGGGTCAAATATTGGCCCGTGCTTTTTTCTAGTGGTATTGCCATAAAATAAATCCAGTATTCTCGAAGGTAATGGGATAGATTTCACAGAAAACATGCTCGAGAATGTCAGCCGGTCTCTGGATCCCCCGGACAATGCCCTGATGTTATCGGTGGATGAGAAGCCCCACATCCAGGCCCTGAACCGGACCCAGCCGGAGTGCCAGCTTCGGGTGGGCACCCCACCCCGGCTACCGACCACCAACCACCGGCATGACATCAAGATTCGGTTCAGTATCCTCACCCGGAATGTCTTGAAACACGGCGTGTGGAATTCCCGGAAGCAGCTGGTGGATCAATGAATGATATACATCGAAACCTATAACGAAGAGAAACCCAAGCCCTTCCAATGGATCTATGGGAAACAGTGCTTTACGAATAAATGGTTATATCACTAGTCCAAAAAGTTTTCGACAGACAAAGTGCACTACAAGTAGGCGGCTGTGTGAGAATTTCCTATCCATGATTGTTTTAGTTCAGCTTTCTCGGACCAGGACGACTGACTTATGTGCTCGTAGCACTTGAAAACGTTGATAGTAGAGCCCTTTCATGAAGGGGCTCTACTATTTCTCTGCGGAATTGCTTCTCTTCACACAGCCTCGCAGAGCCCTTCTCCCCTGCGTTCACTTCATACTCGAAAGCTTCATATTGCAATTCCTGGGATTCTCCTTATCTTAATGGCATACTGATTGCGCTTTAGTTGTTTTGTGTATAGCCATGGAGTCAAATGACAGAAGAGTATTCAGTTTATCACCCCGGGATCCGCGACCGCAATGAAGTTGAAATATAAAATAGTCCTCCTGGTGACAGGGATACTGATTGTGTCCCTGGTGACGCTGTCGGTTCCCATCTACTGGTACACCCGGAGCGCCCTGGAGAACGAACTGGATGAACAGTTATTAACGGTTCTGGAACTCACCGCACACTCCCTGAACAAACATCTCACTTCTGCTCTGCTGCAGGAACCTTCGCTGGGAAGTGTGCGCCGCCAGCTGGAATCATCCATGCAAAACGTTGTAATCCGCAAGATACAGGGAGTGGCGCTCATTTCGCCGGACCAGCAGATTCTGGCAACCGCCGGGTCGCCGGGACCCGAGGAGGCCCTGCTCTTGAATATTGTGCATCGTGCTTTGCAGGGGGAAGCCGGAGAGGGAGTGGTCTCCGATATTTACCGGCTGGAAAATGATGCATACCTGAAGACGGCTGCAATTCCCATGGAACTGGATGAAGCAGCCCGGGTGGTGGTAGTGGTGTATGGCGGAGTGGAGTTCATGGAGTATATCGAGCAGCTGGGCGGAACTATCTTCTGGATGAGTGTGATAACTCTGCTGGTGGCGGCCGGTCTCACGGTCGTCTTTTCACGATCACTTGTCAAACCGGTGCAGCAATTATCGGGGTATGCAAAGGCAATCCAAAAGAACCTGCATACATCACCCGTTCACCTGGAGCGGAAAGATGAGCTGGGTGATCTCAGCGGGGCGCTGGTGGATATGCACACCGAAATTAAAGAGAATGAACACCGGAACAAGCAGCTGCTCTCAGGGATTGCGCACGAAATTAAAAATCCTCTGGGAGGAATGGAACTATACACCGGTCTGCTCCGGGAGGAACTGCACAACGATGCTGCGGCCAGCGAGTACCTGGACAAAATCACTGCTTCGCTGCATAACCTGAATCAGACCGTGGTTTCTTATCTGGATTATGCGCGTCCGCCAAAGAGCGAATACAAACTCTTGGAACTACAGGACCTTATCGGGGATGTATACCGGATCCTCGAACCGGAATTCCGGCACCAAGATATCCGGTTCGAATGTCGAGGCGCAGCGCGACTCATGACCGATGAATCGAAGGTGCGGCGGGTGTTCGTGAATCTACTGCGCAATTGCATCCAGGCGGTCACTCCCGGCGAGGGGAAAGTCACCGTGACTATCCGGAATTCCGACGGGCAGGTGGAGTTAACAATCCGGGATAACGGCGCCGGTATTGCCGAACAGAATCTTGACAAAATATTTCAACCCTACTTTACCACCCGGGAAAAGGGGTACGGATTAGGACTTGCCATCGCAAAAAACATCGTTGACGAATTGAATGGCTCGATTTTTGTCGATTATGTAACAGGGGAAGGAACGTGTTTCATCATCAATTTTCCCAGAGGAAGCCATGACTGAGAGAGCGTCCGATACTATCGTGGTTATCGAAGACGACAACACCATGCGGGAAGGCATCCGGACCGTGCTGGAGAAGCAGGGGTATCGGGTGTTCACTGCCTCGTCCGCGGAGGAAGGATGGATTCATTGCCAGGAACGGACGCCCCGGATGGTGATCACGGACCTCAAGCTGCCCGGGAAAAGCGGGATCGATTTACTCGAAGAGATCCGCCGGACCTCGGCAACCACGGCGGTGGTGCTCATCTCTGCTTACGGGACCATCGATCTGGCGGTGGAGGCGTTAAAGAAAGGCGCGAAGGACTTTATCGCCAAACCCTTCACCATTGATGAACTCCGGATGAAAGTGGAGCAGATACTCGACGGGCTGGCGCCGGTTATCACTGACCAGATACACGGCGGCTATAATGTTTTCCATGAGATGGTGGGGAATTCCGAAGCGATCACCGAATTATTTCACAAGATCACCGAGGTGGCGGCTGTGGAGAGTCCGGTGCTCATCACCGGGGAAAGCGGCACCGGGAAAGAACTGATGGCCCGGGCGATTCATGCGGAAAGCAAACGAAGCGACCGGCCCCTCCTTGCGGTGAACTGCGGGGCGCTGTCCGAATCGCTCCTGGAAAGCGAGTTGTTCGGCCACGAAGAAGGCGCGTTTACCGGCGCCGTGCGCCAGCACAAAGGCGTGTTCGAACGGGCCAACCGCGGCACCATCCTGCTGGATGAAGTCGGAGAAATTTCCCGGCGAATGCAGGTGAAGCTGCTGCGGGTGCTGCAGCAGAAGACCTTCCACCGGGTAGGCGGATGGAAAGAACTCCGGACCGATGTCCGGCTCCTTGCTTCCACCAATATGGATTTGAAAGCTGCCATTCAAAACAAGGAATTTCGTGAAGATCTCTATTTTCGTCTCAATGTAATTCCGCTGCACGTGCCCGCCCTGCGTGAACGCACCGGCGATATTCCCGTATTGACCCTCTATCTCACCGAGAAAAAGTCTCAAGAGTTGGACAAACAGAAACCGGTCTGGTCGGAAGGGGCCATTGAAAAACTGCAGCAATACTCCTGGCCGGGCAATATCCGGGAACTGGAAAACTTTCTGGAGCGCCTGCTGATATTCAATAGAAAGGAAACGATTACGGACGAGGATATCTACTTCGAGGAAGCAGAAGACACTTTCGGAGGTTCATCCGGGGGCACACTCACCGACGTCCTGGAGGATACCGAATACCATATGATTGTGGATGCGCTGCGAAAATCCGGCGGAATAAAGCAGCAGGCAGCGCGCATGCTGGGATTGAAGGTCAGCACGCTCTATTATAAAATGGAGAAATACGGGATCGATAAAAATGGAGAGGGTAAGGAATGAGACTCTTCATAAAACCCTATGAAGGAGTACCTGCAGCTCCGAGGATGCCAGAACCGCAATAAAATACGAAGGAAATGAAACACCGAAACACACTGAAAAACACTGATCAGGAAGCCAGGTTTTGGAATGATGATAGGAAATGGAATAAAAATACCATGAAAAAAATACTTCTGCTGCCCTGGGTGCTACTTGCATGTCCCCTGGCTATATTCGGCCAGGAGGTGGATAGCCTCTGGCAGGAGTATATTCGTCTGGAGTCACAGCTGCAAAATACTATCCGGCAGGAATCGACCTGCCTGGATCGCCAGAGGGCTCTGCTGGAAAAACAGCACCGATTGAAAGCAAAACAATCCTGGCTGAACGGCTGGATTGTTGAAATGCGTCTCTCCGGCGTCAGCAAATCGCTGGTGGCAGTAGCCGACTCTCTGGAGGTGTACCGGGAACGAAAGACCTCGTTGACTTATAGGCGAAATTATGTGCTCAATGAATTCAAACATGCCTACAGGGAGCTGTTGAGTCAGAGAAGGGGAGTTGTAGATACCACCGATGTGCAATCCGGCCGCGCAGTTGTACTGGCGCGGTCATTGATAACAATGGAAACGCCCGGTGATATGCTGCCGGATTATGCCGGAATTCTCGAGGTACTGTATGACAGTGAGCAAACCAAGGAGCTGGTATTGGGTGATTTGCGCTCGGTACTGGAACACAAGTTAGTTCTCATCGATTCCCTGCTACGGGAACGACAGATGGACCTGGCATTGCTAAACAGGCTTGCCGAATTCCACAAGGACCTCCAGGTGCAGATGGAGAGCAATATCGATTATGGCAGCGGTGCCGGGATGCAATCGCAGCCGCTTGCCGACGGCGACAACAGCTTCTCCGACGCTCCCGGAAATGATTTTGCTCATCCGGGGTACAGCAACTGGACCGAACCCGGATTTGACGAATCCGCCACCAGAGCAGGTCAGAGCGGTTCGGGTGAACCTGCCGCGGATGCATCTACTCTGCGAACGAATACGGAAGATCAAATAGGTACCGGAAG
>DATFLS010000361.1:0-5644 GCA_035267465.1 bacterium | reverse complement strand
GGGATGCCCTAAATTGGCTGCGGGAAAATTTCACGGCTATTTACGAGGAGGAGGCTGCGGAATATCTTGCCGATCCCTGGAAGACCCGGGACGAGTATATCGAGGTGATACTCAACCGGGACCCGGAGCAGGTCGATGCGTTCCTCAAAGAGCAGGCCGGCAATAATCTCAGCGATGATGATATGGTGCGACTCCTCCATCTGCTGGAGATGCAGCGGCATGCCATGCTGATGTATACCAGCTGCGGCTGGTTCTTCGATGAGATATCGGGGATTGAAACCACCCAGGTAATTCAGTATGCCGATCGCAGCATTCAGCTGGCCCAGGAGATCACCGGGAATAACGGCCTGGAGGAGGGTTTCCGGGACCGACTGGCGGAAGCGCCGAGCAATGTCGGCCACATGAAAGACGGGGCGGATGTCTACAACCGGTATGTCAAACCCGCCCGGCTGGATATGAACAGGGTCGGGGCGCATTATGCGGTTTCGTCGCTGTTTAAGGAATACCCGGAGATCACCCGAATCTACTGCTATACCACCCGGAATGAAGCGTACGACCATACGATCTCCGGGAAACTCCGGCTCAGCATCGGGCGGGTGTGGGTGAAATCGGATGTCACCTGGCATGAGGCGTTGATCAGTTTTGCGATGATGTATCTTGACGAACATATCATGAACGGAGGCGTGCGGGAGTACCAGGCTGAGGAGGCGTACGACACGATGCATCAGGAAATAAAGCGCTCCTTCCTGAAAAGCGACATCTCCGAGGTGTTCACCCTGCTGGACACCCATTTCGGGACCCATCACTACACGCTCTGGCATCTGTTCAAAGATGAGCAACGGAAGGTGTTCGACGAAATCCTGGAGTCTTCTCTGGAAAGGGTGGAGTTCAGCCTGCGGCGCATCTACGAAGACGAATATCCCTTGATGCAGGCCATGCGGGAGATCCAGATGCCGCTTCCGCCGGCGCTGACAACATCTCTGGAATATATACTGAATGTGGACATGCGTAAGCTCCTGGAAAGCGAAGAAATCGACCTGGACCGGCTGGAAAATCTGGTAGACGAAGTGCGCAAATGGGATATCGATCTGGATACCGATACCATTCCCTTCGTTGCCAGCCAGCAGGTGGTTGCCCTGATCGAACAGCTGGCGAAAACTCCTGAGAACATTGAGATCATGCAGAACCTGCAACGTCTGCTCCGGCAGCTCCAGCAGCTGCCTGTGAAGCTGGACTTCTGGGAGGCGCAGAACATCTATTTTGATATCGGGAAACTGCTGTATGAAGACATGGGCGAGCAGGCGGAGGAAGATGAGACAGCGGCAAACTGGGTACGGAATTTCAGCAAATTAGGGGACTATCTGGATGTGAAGTTTGAGTGATAGTTCTTTCTTAGTGATGGTATAGATGAAACACCGAAATACACTGAAACACACTAATTCAAAAAAGCCGGATACTTTCATCCGGGCGTAGTGCGATGTATCGACCGATTGCGACATATCGTGTGCAGCTCAGTCCGTCCTTCGGGTTTCGGGAGGCGCAGAAAATTCCGGATTACCTGAACGACCTGGGGATCTCAGACATATACGTCTCGCCGGTGTTCCGGCCCCGGCAGGGGAGTCAGCACGGATACGATGTGGTGGATCAGAACACGCTGAACCCCGAACTGGGCAGCCGGGAGGACTTCGAAGTTCTTATTGACGGTCTGCATGCACTGGGGATGGGCTGGATTCAGGACATTGTGCCGAATCACATGGCGTTTGATTCGCAGAACGCTCCGCTCATGGATGTCATGGAGAACGGCTCGCATTCCAGGTATTTCACCTTCTTTGATTTTCAATGGGACCACCCGTATGATCGAATCCAGGGAAAGATTCTGGTGCCCTTCCTGGGGAAATTCTACAATGAGGCTCTGGAAGAGGGGGAAATTTCGCTGCAGTTCGACCAGGATGGATTCAGCGTGAATTATTACGACATCCGTCTGCCGGTACGGGTGAAATCCTATGGAGAAGTACTGACCCATAATTTCAGCCGGCTCCGGCAGCACCTCAGTGATGATCATCCGGATTACGTGAAATTCCTGGGCGTGCTCTATGCCATCCGCAGTCTGTCACCGGATGGAGACATCGCCGCACGGTACGACCAGATTCATTTCATCAAACGTATGTTGTCGGATTTGTATCAGGAAAACGAGGCGATCCGGCGAGTTATCGATGAGAATCTCCGGACCTTTAACGGGGAACCCGGGGATTCGGAGAGCTTCGATTTGTTACATAACCTGCTGAATGAGCAATATTTCCGGCTGGCCTTCTGGAAGGTGGGCACGGAAGAGATCAATTACCGCCGATTCTTCAATCTGAACGAATTCATTTCTTTGAACATGGATGATACGGAGGTGTTCCAGGAGACCCACCGGCTGTTATTTGAGTTGCTGGAAGAGGAGAACTTCCAGGGATTACGCATCGATCACATCGACGGGCTGTTTAATCCCCGGCGCTATCTCAAGCGTCTGCGGAACCGGTTCCCGGAGATGTATCTGGTGGTGGAAAAGATCCTTGAGCAGAACGAACCGCTCCCGGACTTCTGGCCGGTGCAGGGGACCACCGGCTATGATTTTCTCAATTATGCCAATGGCTTGTTCTGCCAGAAAGAGCACCGGTCACAGTTCGAGAAGATCTACCGGAAATTCACCGGTTTCGGGACCGGCTACGATCAGTTGATTCACGAGAAGAAACGGTTGATCATCGGCAAGCATATGGCGGGGGACGTGGATAATCTGGCGCACATGCTGGCGCAAATTGCCGGTCGGTATCGTTATGGCAGTGATTTTACCCTGTACGGGCTCCGGCGGGCGCTGGTGGAAATCCTGGCCTGGTTTCCGGTCTATCGCACCTATATCAGCGAAGACTTCCGGCGGGAGAGCGACCGGCACTACATCGACGAAACCGTACGCCGCGCAAAGAGGACCATGCCGGATTTTTCCCGCGAATTTGAATTCATCCGCACACTCTTATATCTGGATTTCGGCGATCAAATGATCGAGGAGGAGCAATCCCAGTGGATCAACTTCGTCATGCGGTTTCAGCAGATGACCGGCCCACTGATGGCAAAAGGATTCGAGGATACCGCTCTGTATATCTATAACCGGTTGGTCTCACTCAACGATGTCGGCGGGTATCCGGAAGCGTTCGGGAACAGCGATATTGAATTTCATCATTTTAATATCGAGCGGGCTGAGAATTGGCCGCACTCGATGAATGCCACGGCCACCCATGACACCAAACGGGGAGAAGACGTTCGGGCTCGTCTGAATGTGCTGTCCGAGATACCGCGGGAATGGGAACAGCAGGTGAATTACTGGAGCAGACTCAATGAAGAAAAAAAACGGACGGTGGGCGACAATCTGGCCGTGCCCGATTCCAATGATGAGTTCTTGCTGTATCAAACGCTGGTGGGAACCTTTCCTTTCGATGGCGTGATCACCGGAGAGTATGTGGACAGGATCAAGAATTATATCGTGAAGGCTGTCCGGGAATCAAAAATTCATACGGAATGGCTGAAGCCGGATACGGAATATGAAGAAGCATTTACGGAATTCGTCGAGGCGATTCTTTTGGACGGCAGCGACAATATTTTCCTCCGGGAATTCCGATCCTTCCACGAGCAAATCGCCCGGTTCGGCATCTGGAATTCCCTGTCGCAAACACTCCTGAAGATCACATCCCCGGGGATTCCCGACTTCTACCAGGGATCGGAGTTGTGGGATCTGCACCTGGTGGATCCGGATAACCGCCGGCCGGTGGATTATACCCTCCGCAGGAAGTATCTGAATCAGCTGCAGAAGAAGGAAAAACATGGCATACCGAACCTCCTTGGAGAGCTGTTTGATAAGAAAGAAGATGGCCGGCTGAAATTGTATCTTATTTATCGGGCGCTTCATGCCCGGGCACAGTATAACACACTATTTGAACAAGGAACATACACACCGTTAAAGGTAAACGGACACCGGAAGAATCATATTATCGCATTTGCCCGGAGTAATGACGATCACCGGGCGCTGGTGGTGGTGCCCAGATTCCTGACGGAGCTGCTGCAGGAAGGAGAACTTCCACTGGGAGAAGACGTATGGAATGATACCCGGGTCGCCGCATCGCCGGACGTTTCGGAATGGCAAGATGCCGTCACCGGTACGGTGCTGCCATCGGCGGATGAACTGTATCTTTCCACGGTCTTCGCGCATTTCCCGGGCGCAATGTTGATTGGTTCGACTGCCGGGTGATTTTTCCTTACATGAGCGAATAGTGAGAGCCACAGAGAGACACAGCTGACAGCACAGGAGAGGTGAGAGCGAGTCAATATGTGCGGAGAATCTGTGAAGACTCGGATGTGTCATCAGACCGATTAAATTGCATTATCGGAGTGACACCAAAGCACGGGAGAGTGTACCATGAAAATATCAACACTTCCAGTTCTGTTACTAGGTATGGTAATGTTCTCTTCCGGGGCGACACTTTTTGCCCAGGGATCGGCGGAAGTCAGTGACAGCCTGACGATCACATCGATGGTGTTGACCACGGATGTTGTCAACCGGGAACCCGCGGATCCGGTGCAGACCTTCTCGGCGGATCAGGAAGAAGCCTTCTGTCACCTGCGGGTTCAGAACAGCGGTGAACCCACCACTGTAACGTTTCTCTGGCTGCGAAACGGAAAAGAATATTTCCGGTTTGAGGCCAGGGTGGGAACCTCCCCAAACTGGCGCACCTTCAGTTCGGTGACACCGCGGCCCGGAGACTGGACCGTGCAAATCCTGGATGCCCAGGGGAATGTGCTGCAGATGAAAAGTTTTTCAATCCCTGGCTAATTTCATTGACGAGATGCATTGTTCTCCGTAAACTTGTAGACAGACACAACCGGATTCCCGGTTGTGTCTGAAACTTTACAGTCGTTCTTGTTGTTGGATGGGATGTCAGCAGAACAGTTAATACTTTCGGAGAGGGATATTTTTCTAGAAAATTACACGTTGCCAGAGGAGTGTTAAATGGCAAATTGCAGATATTCAATAATTTTAACCATTATTGGAGCCCTGTTTCTGGCCGGGCTGTCAGAACAACCCACTGCAGCACAAACCCTTTCAGACACTCTGTATGTGAAGTCCTTCGTGCTCACCACCGATGTCGAAAATCACGAACCGGTCGATACGGTCCAGGCTTTTGCCAAATCGATTGATTACAAAGCCTTTTGTCATGCCCGGATCTTCAACGGGAACGGAGATCGGACGCTCCGGTTTCGCTGGATTCGCGACGGGGAGGTCTTTATGACGCGCCCGGTGACGATCGGGGAATCAACTCGGTTTCGAACGTACACGTCAATTGTCACCGAACCGGGCCGGTGGGAGGTACAACTGCTGGATGAGCAGGACCGGATTCTCGCCAGAAAAGCATTCTCAATATTGGAAGCCACTGTCCAGTCGGAACGATAACATCACCGGAGATCTGGTGTGAGATGTGCGTTTGCGGGGACGGTAATAACGAATAGCGAATAACGAATATCGAATAACGAATATCGAATATCGAATATCGAATGAAGAATGCAGACGGCCAGAGGTTGAGCCTTCTGTTTTTTTCGCACTTCGTGGTTCAGTCTC
>DATFLS010000360.1:0-6206 GCA_035267465.1 bacterium | reverse complement strand
CCGCCCCCCATCATCCGGGTACATAGGTACATAGGTATATAAGGGAGTGCTGGAGAGAAGGTGAAAGGATCGTTTCAAACAGCAAACGAGAGTTACTCGCTCTGTGCCGGATGGAATGAAGCGCGATCGCTGCCCATCGGTATGCACTTATTTCCATATGTACCAGGCAGGGGGAGGTAACGTGGCCTCTTCGTTCCTTCTATGTGCTATTTGTTTCTGATTTATGAGCAGTTCGTGGAATTGAATACCACAAATATTGAAAGAGCGTATGAGAGGTCCGGCCCAGGTCTTAGTTGCTCTGCTGTCTATTTTCCATTAATTCGGGATAGTGGGCAGCGCCATTTTCCGACACACTGATGCGGATTGTGAATTTGGTTCCCCGGCCTTTCTCGCTCTGCACCTTAATCGCACCCTCATGACTCTGCACGATCCGTTTCACGATCGCCAGTCCCAACCCGGTGCCTTTCTTCTTTTTGGTGAAGTAGGGTTGAAATATCTTCTCCATATCCTCCTCATCAATCCCGTCACCGTAATCTTCAACCGTGATAAGGAAGTTGCTTTGCCTGAACGTACACCCGATATTCAACCTTCGATCCGAGTTCATGGCCTGGATGGCGTTCTGAATCAGGTTCACAAAAACCTGTTTCATCTGCATCTTATCGCCATAGAATTCCGGCAGATCCTCATCGATATCTATCTGAATATCCGCCTGGGATTCGTACGGTTTTACTACCTCGGCGAGCTGCTCCTGCAGATTATACTTCTCGAAACTCGCGGACGGCATCTTTGCGAAATTCCGGAATTGATTCACCAGCGTCTGGAGATTTTCGACCTCCTCGTTGACAATTTTCAATCCATCCTGGAATGTTTTATCGAAATCGTCGCTTTCCATGAGATACTTGTGCTCTAATCGCTGCATCTGCAGCCGGATGGGCGTGAGCGGATTCTTGATCTCGTGGGCCATTACCTGGGCCATTTCCCGCCACATCACTTCCTTCTCCGCCTCGAGCAACCGGTTGCGATTCTCAACTAGTTCGGCCGTCATGGCGTTGAATGAAACAATCAGATCATTAATGGGCGAGAATTTGCTCTCCTTTACATAGATGTTCAGGTTGCCCTTTGCCAGTTCTTTGGTCGCGGCCTGCAGTCTGGCCAGCGGGCGGGTGATGAGGCCGAAGGATATCAGGAAAATTATCAGGACCGTGAGAATCAGGAACACAAAAATAAAGATGGAGTACAGTTTGATCTCCCGCTCGAAAATATCCCCGGCCAGATCGATCTGGTTCACGTCGATCAGCAAATTCTCAATTTCACTTCTGAATTGTTCGGACTGCTCCCCGTCCGGGATCTCATCCGCATAATCCCGGTAGAATCGATTGATTTTCTGTTCCAGTTCCAGGTATTTAATCTGCGACCGGAATTCCTGGAAACTCCCGATGAAATAACTTCGAAACATCAAAGCGGAGGCCGCCAGCAGTATCGATACCAGGAGAATGATCTGGACACGAAATGACGGAATAGGAAGTCTCATGTGGCCAGATCCTCTTTGGCGAAGGGTTCTGTGCGGATGGCGGGCTCGGTTTTATTCCAATAACTCATCATATCGATCTCGTCTTTTACCCCGGGAAGACTCATTTTCAGCATATACGCACGAATCTCCACATAATACTCCTGACCGGTTTCCAGGGCGCTTTCATCAATCACCTGGTACCCCCGGATGGCGGTCATATGCCGGTGCACTTCTTCCAGAGAGACGGCGTTCATCGTCTGGTCCTTCTCCGAAAGATAGATCTGATAGTACTGATCAACAAGATTATATCGTACCTGGTGGTGGAAGTCGTTAAATTGGATCACCTGCCCCGTGCCGTTGCGATGGAGCGTCACCCTGAAATAAAACCGCACCGGTCTGCCAGATTGGAAAAGACGATCCAGTTCCTCGGTAAAACAATTGTTTAAGGTGGCGGAGATGACCACCTGCCCACCGTTCGTATGTATTTCGGGGTTTTCAAACACCGCATTCGTTCCATCCACCGTGGTGAAAAAAACGGAACCAACTGCAATCGCGGTGGCTGCGAGCTTTTCAACGATCGATTGAAACATCCGTCCCTTTCACCGATGGTTCTAAGTTCATCATTAATATCCCGAAAATTTCATCTCATGCAAATAGTATTTTTCGCAGTTCCACCCGATGCTCAAGGGTATACTGTCCCGGTGCACGTTCCGGGGCACCATCCGTGGAATAGTGCGTTTCCATGGGTATAAGTGCTGTATTCAACGGGGGTTCGGCCGACTCCCATCCTTGCGCCTGAATTATGCGCTTCCCTCGGTGCACGTTTAGAAGATGTCAAACCATATCCCCAGGGAATAGGTTGCGCCCCGGAGATCGGTTTCCGGCGCATTTTGGACTTCGAAATTCTCTCCGATAACTTCCGCCTCCCAGCCATTCTGCAGCGGATATCCGAGAAAATAGCCAACCCGGCCCTGCAGAGCGAACCAATCCGTCAAGCGGAGTATCACCGCTACATTGGGCTGCGCGATCAGATAACTTTTCTTCAGTTCCACATAGTTATTTAATTCGGTTTCTAATTGCGAACTTAAATCATCCCAGACGGGATTTTGATGCGTCTCCAGTAATTTGATATCGTAGGAACCCCATCCGACCAGTAACCCGCCATCCAACACGAACGCCCGGAGAAAGCTCAACCGTTTGTCAAGAGTAAAACCCCAGTAGCCAAAATGATAGTTTAACTGCCGAATCGAATTCACATCCGGAACGGTTCTGCGTCTGTTGACCTCATACTTATTCCGGACTATACCCCAGAACCATCCATCGCCGGCATCGAATTGCAGCTGAAACCCACGCATCATAAAGCCGGGATCGGTCAAATCTTCCACCGGTGGATCACTCAGTACGTCAGCAAAGCCCATCCCTGTGATCAGTTCTGAGATCCGTGCATGATCCGGCGCATACCAGGTCGCATTGAACCCGAATCCGCCGTCTCCCGTATCCCCGGCGAACGGCCGGAACCGCGGCCGACGTTCGGGTTCAGCTCTCCTCGCGGTTTCCGGTCCCCGAAGGGTGAGTTCGGTTTCGCGAATCTGTCCATCACGGAAGTATTTCACCGTCACCTGGTCTCCGGGACTCCTGGCATTTAACAGGCGCTCGACCTGCTCTTCGTACTGGACCTGCGTCCCGTCAACCTCCATGATGATATCCTCTTTTATCAGGCCAGCTCTCTCAGCCGGTCCGCCCGCGATCACCCCGTCAATTAATACGCCATAGGTATAATCGTAATGGCGTTTGTAGGCGGTCTCAAAATCCAGATTATCCAGGAACACGCCCATCTGAGGCCGGTTTTGCGACGCCATCTCCACATTCGTCTCTCGTCTTTGTTGTGGTGAAACGCGATGCGCGACGTCCGGAGCCGGGTTCGCCGCCAGCTGATGGTCACGCGCATCAGGCAGGACCTGAGCGGTCACATCGAAACCCGGAACTGCCATCATTCCAAGGAACATGAACCCCAGGATTCTTGCCGTCCAATGCTTTCGTATTCTTATTCTCTGAACAGATATTTGGTTGGTCATCGTCGGTCTCCCTGTTTCCTGAACTCATTCCCTGTCATAAAATGTGGTTTATCTCATTTTGTTTTTTTGTCATCGATTTGCATACTCCGGTAACTTTTTGCTTCCTGCAAATTGATACACGCCTGGGACAATGGCTCAGAAGCCAAACCACGGTCCGATGGAAAAGCTGAATCCTCCCATAAAATCACTGGCAGGAGCATTAATCACCTCAAATGTTTCACCGGCCACTTCTGCTTCCCAACCCCGTCTGAAGGAATATCCCATCAGATATCCCGCTTCCGAGCGGATGGCGAACCACTTTGTAATCCGCACCAATAATGTCGCCCGGGGCTGGAACATCAAATAGCCCTTGTTCATTTTCAGGTAACTGTTTTTTCCTTCCGAAAATCCGATATCCAGATTATCCCAGTCATAATCACCAGTGATTTGATTAATTCTGAGATTGACGCCGCCCCCGCCCAACATGAAGCCCGTGGCCAGCGCAACATTATCCGCGAGGCGATACCGCTTATCCAGAGTCACTCCTCCGAAGCCCACCGAAAATTTAAACCGCCGGATGGCAGGAGTTCCGGAACTCAGTGTGTAGGTCATATTGCGGTCAATTCCGTAGCCGGCGCCCATACCGCCGATGAACCACCCGTTGCCGATGGGACCCTGCCCACCGCCGCCGTTCATAAAAAGTCCCTGTTCCGGTAACGGACGGAATCCGAGTCCGTCGACGACCGTATTGATATCTTCCAGATTCATCATATACCAGAGAGGGATCCAGCTCCCGCCACCATATCCGGCAGAGAGAAAATCATCCCCGAAGAAGTCTTCAGCGCCCCACTCAATGTCTTCCCAGTCTTCTTCCCACTTCGTATCCCACTCTTCTCCCGTAGTTTCGGCTGTTTGGGTCGTATCCGCCTCACCGGGGAGGGTTTCCGGACCTTCCATCTTCCCCGCTTTCGGAGGCTCAGGCACCGAGACCATCTTCGGCTGCAACGTCAGCGATACGGTCCTGACCTGTTCATTCCGGAAGATCTGCATCTCGACTACATCCCCGATCTTTTTGGCTTCAATAAGATTATTCAGCATGGCTGTATAACGAACCCGCTGACCATCGAATTCCATAATGATGTCGCCCCTGGCGATGTTTGCCCGATCGGCGGGGGTATTCTCAATTACGCCGGTGACCAGGACACCGTAATTTCTGGTGTAGTGCATCTCGAAAGCCTGTTTGAAATCCAGGTCTTCCACAGCCACTCCCAGGAAGGGCCGGCTGTCAATCTTCGGGATGGATATCTGTACATTGAGATTTTTTAAATTTTCCAGCTGCTCCAATTTGCCCAGTTCCTCCAGATGGCGGAGCTTCTCTAACTCCTTTAACGCCTCCTTCAGCTGCATTTCCAAATCCTGCATATCGATCTGCCGTTCACCAAGCGAATCTTCCCTGGCTGTCCGGATTTCTTGCTGGGCCTCCTCCAATTCTTGCTGAATGTCCTGGATCTCCTGCTGCAGCTCAATTTCAATGTGCATCTGCTCACCGGAAGCGGTATCCTGAGCCACGACCACCACATTCGGACGCCCTTCTCTCTCCTGCACATACACCTTCCGAAGGCTCATATGAACCGGGAGCGACGAAGACGCCTCGGCAATCGCTTTGCTCACTGAAGAAATCACTTTCTGACCGACAGAAGTGCCTGCAATTATCTGATTCATTGGTAATAAAGTGAGAACTGCAATTCCGAGAATAACTGGCTTCCTAAAATTCATTTCGAACTCCTTTTATCACATACATATGTTCTATCTATTTTTACCCATTGCAATGTATGTGCCATTTTTAATGTCTATTGATTAAGATGTGGAATTACAACTATTTAATAGGCTCCTGGCGGTTTGCGGTATTCTCCCGTTCAGTCCGGCTTCATATCAAAATTATATGTGCTCATATCAATGTGATATACGTCCGATTCTATTCGTAGCCCTTCACCTTCATAATAACAAATTAGCACACAGAAACAACGGATGAACACAATGCGTTCTCTCACCATTCAAAATATATAAGTAGATAAAAATGTACATGGATGCTTGAACGGGGAGCAAGTCGCTGAGAAATATTTAATAATGCCAGAGATCGATCGGCGCCCGATCCTGCGGACCTGATTCCTTACCCTCGTATTTATCCCAGTGGGATATCTCCGGGATGCACCTTAATACCCGGCAGCAGGGCCGAAGGGACCTGTCGGGACTGTCGCAGCCAGCTGCGGTCTCAAACCTCTAATTTACCGGGACCTACTTGCCTGCTGTCTGGTAGGGTCCGGGTGAGATTCATTGTCATCCGGACATTTGGGGTTACTTCCTGCCTACTGCCCACTGTTTTTTAGCCGGGCCCGGAGAATGGGCACTTTCCTCTATTCTCTTACTTCTTAACTACTCTCTGCATTCGTCCCAGAGGGATCTCTTCGAGGTGTGCTCTTCCTTTCAGGGATAATCAGAATTCGAATTAAAAATCATAGGCAGGATTTTGAGGGACAAAATCTTCAGCGGTTAATTCCGGCTGCGTATTTACATCGAGATAGTGATAGTTTTCCACCAGCGTATTGGTGTGATCCCAGATCTGGATTCGATTCGGCAGATGA
>DATFLS010000359.1:0-9467 GCA_035267465.1 bacterium | reverse complement strand
ATGGGCATGGCGGTAACGTTTGTCATGACCATCACCGCAGCGGTGACCTGGCTTATCTATCATCTGATTTTGGTGCCGTTTAACATCCGGATACTGGAATATGTGGCCTTTATCCTGGTGATTGCGTCGCTGGTTCAACTGGTGGAGATGTTCATTCGGAAGGTGAGCAAACCCCTCTATGATACCCTGGGAATATATTTACCATTGATCACCACCAACTGCGCAATTCTCGGACTGGCCCTGTTTGCGGTCCTCCGGGAGTATAGTTTTATGGAGAGCCTGATCTTCGGGGTCGGTGCCGGCGCCGGTTTTACGCTGGCACTGGTGATCATGGCCGGCATCCGGGAAGAGCTGGAGCTGGCGGACGTCCCCCGGCATTTCAGGGGCGCGGGGATCACCATGATTGTGGCCGGCAGCCTGGCCCTGGCATTTATGGGATTTGCGGGGTTGATTTCTATTTAAAGCGGAATGGAATAACACACTGAGAAAATATAGAAAAGAGGAAAGAGAAATGAGAAAAGAGTGTTTTGTGTCATCACTCTCCGTACCTGATATCACCTCCTCTCCCTGGTTGGGTGTTGGGGGACTCTTTCCTTGTTCCTCTTCTCTCTTCACTCTTTTTCTATGTTCATCTGTGTGCAATTAAGAAAAAATCGAGGAACGTTAGGATTGTATAATTGGTACAAAAACGGAATTGAGCGAATAGAGAAAGCGAAGGATTGAGCGGCGATGAATGTAGCATCATTATTGATATCGATGGGAAGTATGGGCGGACTTGGCGTGTTGTTTTCGGCCGGGTTGGCCCTTGCGAACAAGAAACTGTATGTGGAAGAAGACCCCCGCATCTCTGAGATCAATGAACTCCTTCCGGGGGCCAACTGCGGCGGATGCGGTTATCCGGGGTGCCAGAAGTTCGCAGAGGAGGTGGTGAAAGGAAACGCAGATCCGTCTGCCTGTTCGGTGGCGTCCGACGATGTCATCGAAGAGATTGCCGAACTGCTGGGTGTCGAGGTCGAAGCGGGTGAACGCCAGGTGGCCCGGGTGATGTGCCAGGGCGGCATCGAAGAGACCGCCAAGAAGGCGCAGTATATCGGTATCGAGTCCTGCCTGGGGGCCAATCTTGCCGGGGGCGGTGAGAAACTCTGTTCCTATGGCTGCCTGGGATTCGGTGATTGTATTGACTCCTGCCCGTTTGATGCAATGTATATGAGCGAAAATGGTCTGCCGGTGGTCATCGAAGAGAAGTGTACCGGCTGCGGAAATTGTGTGGAAGCCTGTCCCAGAGATGTGATCGAACTCCATCCGCTTTCCCATAAGTTGTTTATCCTGTGTAAAAATCACGATGATCCCAAAACTTCGCGAGGGCTGTGTACCCGAGCCTGTATCGGATGCCAGATATGTGTCCGGGGAGCCGTGGAAGATGGCATGTACATGGAAGACAACCTGGCCTACGTGAATTATGAGAAATACGGCACGGAAGCCGAACTGCCGACAGACCGGTGTCCCACCAACTGTCTGCTGATCCTGGATGACACAGAGAATGCCGAACGCGAATCCGAAGAAGTGGAGGAGATGGCTGCGTAATGGCTGACGCCGTGTTTGATCGAGGCGTGGTTACACAGCTGCAGGGAGAGATGGCGTTCGTGCAGCTGCCCGGAGATGAGTCCTGCGAGCACTGCGGAGCCAGAGTCATCTGCGCGCCCACTGACCAGGGCGAGACCGGATTGCTGGTGCGGAATCCCCTCGGCGCGAAGGAGGGACAGGAAGTGCTGGTGACCGAGTCGGGTGACCTCCTGTTGAAACTCTCCCTGATGCAATATGGCGTGCCACTTTTCGGTTTCTTATTCGGAGTCTTCTCAATATATTTAGCCAACATATCGGTGCCTGTCGTCCCCGATGAAGTGCTCTATTTTATCGCCGGGCTGGCAGGTACGGCGATCGGAGGTTGGGTTGCCTGGCGATGGGCGAAAGCAGCCGGGAACAAAGCAAACATGTATTTTGAAATATCAAAGATTTATAACGGAGACCTCTCATGAGCAACATGGATAGACGCGGCTTTCTGAAAATTGCCTCACTGATCGGTGCCGGCGCGGCGGTATCCACCTTCTCGATCCGGACACCCGTTGCGGCCACTGAGAGGCAATTCTTTCTCATCACCGATCAACCTCACAAGGATGCCGCACGATTAAAGCAAGCGGCGGGCATTGCATCTGCAGATGAACTCTCCATGAACACCACACCAATCCAGCCCGCAAATCAGGACCTGTCAATAATGTGGAACAGCAAACTCCGTGATCCCCTCAAAGATGCGGCGATTCCGAAATCCGTGCGCAACTTCACCCGACAGTTGCGGTCCCGGCCATACAAAGGCCATCTGCTGGTTACCCTGGAACGCAGGCAGCGTAAACCGGACAACACTGTCGAATTTGAGGTCGACGGGCAGCTCATGGAGCAGGTGAATCTGGACCGTGATTATAATGAGATAGTCATCCCCGGTGTCCAGGGGAACACCACCTTTCGGATTCGCGATGGAGAGGTGGTGGTCACGGAATCCTCCTGCCGCCACAGTCTCTGCGAGAAAGTCGGGACATTGCACACCGGCCGGATTATCTGTGCCCCGAATAAACTGGTGGCAACTGTTCACAGCACACACCAGCACCTGGACAGTATTACCGGGTAGGTTCTCTTCCCGAGGCTGCCGCATTTCCGTATGGTCCATTATCATTTTCGGAATATTTTACAAAGAGTCCTGTTCGGGGCTCTTTTTTTGTATCTGATTTCCCTCATCGCCGGATGCAATTTCCGGGGAGAAAAGCCATTTCAGTTCACCCGGTTTGCGATGGACACGGTGATCAATTATACCATTCTTGCCAAGGATAAATCGGAAGCCAGGGAATACATGCTGCAGGCCCAGCGTGAAATCGAACGAGTCGAACACCTCCTCTGGGAGGAGAATCCGCAAAGTGAAATTTATCGTTTTAACCGATCGAAGCAGGGAATAGAAACCTCTGAAGAGGTCTATGAATTCGTCAGACGGGCCCGTGACTATTTCTGGAGAGAGAGTCAACTGGATCTCTCGCGGACCCATGGGGTCTTCGATTTGACCATAAAGCCAGTTCTCGATCTGTATGATTTTAAAGCGGCGAACCCGCAGCCGCCGGAACCGATGGAAATACGGAAGCGGTTGGATTATGTGGGGATGGAATCGATCAGATTGGAAGGCGATCCGCCGTCCGGTGAGTTCTTCATTTCAAAAGGGCAGGAAGAGACCGGGATTGCGGTCGGCGGGATGGCGAAAGGATATGCTGTGGACAGAGCCATTCAGGTGCTCAGGCGCAGCGGAGTGCACAATGCATTAATTAATGCCGGCGGAGACCTGTACTGCCTCGGGACGAAGTTTTCACAGAAATGGAGAATCGGCATTCAACATCCCGGCAAGAGCGATGCCATTGTCGAAGTGCTGCAGATTTCGGATGAGGCCGTGGCCACCTCCGGGAACTACCAGCGATATTTTATGTACCGGGGAACTCGCTATCATCATATCCTCAATCCGGACACCGGAAGGCCCGCGAGAAAGTCACAGAGCGCCACCGTCATAGCGCTTACCACGGAGCAGGCGGACGCCTGGTCCACTATTCTGTTCATCCGGGGATATCCGGACGGCATTGAATTGCTGGATAAAGTGGAGGAGCTCTCCGGAATGGTGATTGATTCCGCCGGGGTCCCGCATTATTCGAAAGGCTTCACATCATATATAGATTACGAGCGATAATGAAACCGGAGAAGAAGTTTGTCTTCGTGCGGGTTCTGATGCTGTTGTTTCTGTCCGTGAATCCGGGTACTTGAAGGCTTCACGCCGTGGGTATGTCAGAGGTCGACGTTCTACAACAGAACGTCGCATTCTCCTGGTTTTTGGAGGCACGCTTTGTTTCTCTTGCCTTTCTGTCTTATGTTGTGAGGTCTTCGAATTGACTGGTTGTCGATGAATGCAGCAGGTAAGGAGCAGAAAATATTCCATCCAGAGATGAGCATAGAAGCGATCCGTCGTTCCGTGCGGAAGCACCATCCGAGAGTAGCGGATGATGGGGGTTTGATCAGAGCGTCCGTCTTAATTCCCCTGGTTCAGTCCGTGGAGAACTTGCAGGTCCTGCTGACAGTGCGCACCGAAGATGTGGAGCATCACAAAGGGCAAATTTCGTTTCCGGGCGGCGCAGTGGAACCCGCGGATTCCGATATCTACCAGACCGCGCTGCGGGAAGCCGAAGAGGAACTCGGCATTTCTTCAGCGGACGTGGATGTGATCGGCCGCATCGATGACCTGGCGACTCCGACCGGATTTGTGGTCTCCGCGGTCGTCGGGTACATTGCCTCGCTTCCGCCATTGAGACCCCAGCCTGAGGAGGTGTCGGAGTATTTTCTTGCTCCACTGGCATTTTTTCTGGATGATGCCAACGGTTACACCAGAGATTATCGCCGGGAGAAAGATGTGGTGAAAGTGTGGTTCTATGAATATGAAGAATATACGGTGTGGGGTGTGACCGCTGCGATTATCCGGAATTTTAAGCAGGTGCTTGAGTCCGGAACGTCTTGAAGTAGACGGGAAGACAAGAATTCAAGAAGGGACGGAGGCAGCGAACCCATAATAGTATTCCGTTGATATTATATCGGTGAAAGGATAATTTTTTAACCAATGTGAAGGAACCGTTATGCGACAACCCATTACCATCACTTCGGTGCCGTTGTGGCCTTTGGTGAAAAATACGTTTGTCATTAGTCTGGTTCTGTTAACCCTGATGTCGCTCATACTGGGATTCCTGTGGTTCGGAATCATGCAGCAGTTTTCCGAGGCGTTTTCGGAACCCGGTCTCCAGTGGGAGCTGGAAAGTTTCCGGAACATCAGCGGAATCTTTGTGATATTTTTTGCGATTTTTAATGGCATCTTTGGCAGCATAGTTCTCACTGTTCTGGTCGGTCTGGGTGGATTAGTCTATAATCTGGTGAACAGTAAAGGCGGGGGAATCGAACTGGAGATTTCGTATTTCACCGGGTCCGGAGGGGAGGCGCCACAGTCGGCTCTTCCCAGAGATTCGACCCGGCCGGGCCTCTCCGGGGAAGGCGGGAGCGAAGAAGAAACTACTCAGCGAGGATCGCATAATGACACAGTCTGAAGACAACGTCCGGGTCCGGTTTGCGCCCAGTCCCACCGGTTTCCTCCATGTCGGCGGAGCCCGTACTGCTATTTTCAACTGGTTGTTCGCCAGGCAGCATCATGGGAAGTTGCTTATCAGGATCGAAGATACGGATATGGAACGCTCAACAGAGGCGATGGTCGAGAATATTCTGGAAAGCCTCCGCTGGCTGGGGATGGTATCGGACGAACCGGTGGTGTATCAATCCCTGAACCTCGATAAACATCAGCAGGCGGCGCAGGTGCTGCTGGAAAGCGGGGCTGCCTATCGGTGCTTCTGCACCCCGGAAGTACTGGAGGAGAAGAAGCAACAGATGGGGGAGGAATATCAATATGATCAAACCTGCCGGAATCTCCCCGGGGAGAAAATTTCGGAAAACATCAGTTCCGGTACTCCTTATGCCGTACGGTTTAAGGTGCCTTCGGAAGGTTGGGTGAACTTCAAAGATCGGGTGTATAAGCGAATCTCCGTCCAAACCGGTGACATCGATGATTTCATCATCCAGCGGAGAGACGGGACTCCGGTGTATCAGCTGGCAGTGGTAGTCGATGATGCTTCCATGGAAATCTCCCATGTCATCCGGGGGGAAGATCACCTGTCGAACACGCCCAAACAGATTTTGTTATATAAAGCCCTCGGCTTTCCGGTCCCCAGATTCGCCCACCTCCCGTTGATTCTGGGCAGTGACGAAAGCCGGTTAAGCAAACGACATGGGGCCACATCTGTTGAGGAGTATCGGCAGCAGGGCTACCTGCACACGGCTGTGTTCAACTATCTGTCGCTCCTGGGCTGGACACCGAAGGGGAACCGGGAAGTTTTCATGCCGGAAGAATTGATCACCCAATTCGACCTGGCGCGGGTCTCAAAATCGGGGGCGTTGTTTGACGAACAGAAATTGTACTGGATCAGCGACCAGCATTTTTCGCAGTGGACGACCGAAGATCTGCTTCCGCTGGCTGAAGCCGAACTCCGGAAGGCCGGACTGATTGATCACCCGGAGTCTCAGAGATCTTATATCAGCAGGGTGATCGATTTACTAAAAACCCGGCTGAAACTCACCAGTGAGATCGTCAAATTCGGACGCTATTTCTGGGAGGATCCGACAGAATTCGAGCAGGAGGCGATTGAGCGATTCTGGCCGGATGAGACCGTCAACACCCTCATGGAGAAATGGCTGGAGCTGCTGGAAAGTTTGGATGAGTTCAGCGAAGAACGTCTTGAAAAGGAATTACGGAGTCTCGCAGTGCACCTGGAGGCGAAAGCAGCGGCATTGATCCATCCCACCCGTCTCGCCCTGACCGGTTTCGGCGTCAGCCCCGGCATTTTCGAAGTGATGAGTCTGTTGGGGAAAGACACGAATATCCGGCGAATCCGCCGGGCAATCCAATCCCTGCCAGAGCCGGGCGTCGTAACTTCGGCTGATGTGAACTGAGATCCAATAATATTGAGAGAACCCGGTTGCACAGAACCTCCCGGACGGGATGACTATAATACCGGATGTGAGAATTTGCGTATGGAGGAGGGTGCTATAAAAAAAGCGGCTCATGCGAGCCGCTTTTTCTTTGAGCAACGAAAATAACCGTCTGAGGAAAGGTGTTATCGTCCTCTCCGGCGTCGGTTGGAATTCGACCGCCGAGCTCTCCGTCGTTGCCGACGAATTGCCTTGGCCCGCTTCATCCGTTTTTCATCGCTGGGCTTCATATAATACGAATGCTGTTTAATCTCTTTAAAGACCCCAGCTTTCTGAAACTTCTTCTGAAAGCGGCGCATGGCTCGTTCCAGTGGCTCGTCTTTTTTGACGGTCACTTCGATCATAACCTAATCACCTCCTAAGGGTGTTATACGAACTGTTAGCCGAGATATTGACGTAAGCCTTTACTGCGTGACTTATGGCGCAGTCGTCGGAGCGCCTTTTCTTTGATCTGGCGGATTCGTTCCCGGGTCAGACCGAATTCGTCGCCGATTTCATTCAAGGTGAGTGCGTAATCACGACCGATACCGAAGTACATCTCCAGTACGGTGCGTTCCCGATCACTCAGCGTCGAGAGGGCATCCATGACTTCCTGTTTCAGGGATTCACTCATCAGGTCATCATCGGGGTCATCGCCCTGATTATCCTCGATAACGTCCATGAGCGAGTTTGATTCACCGTCACGGAAGGGCTTGTCCAGAGAGTAGTGACGCCGCGAGATCTGAATGGCATCCGAGACTTCTTCCGGCTTCATGTCTAACTCTTTGGCAATTTCTCCGGGCCGCGGTTTCCGTCTCAGGGAGTGCTGGAGTTTCTCGGAAGCCTTCGAAATTTTGGTAATATTTCCGACCCGGTTCAGCGGGAGCCGGATAATGCGTGAGTGTTCGGCCAGCGCCTGAAGAATGGACTGCCGAATCCACCACACGGCGTACGAAATGAACTTAAACCCCCGGGTTTCATCAAAACGGTGAGCGGCCTTGATCAATCCAAGGTTGCCTTCATTGATCAAATCAGAGAGAGGGAGTCCCTGCCCCTGATAATCTTTCGCCACACTCACGACAAAACGAAGATTCGCTGTGGTGAGTTTCTCGAGTGCTTCCTGCGACCCTTCCTTTACCTTCTTCGCTACCGCAATTTCTTCTTCCGGGGAGAGTGGCTCGTATTTACCAATCTCTTCGAGATATTTACTCAATGACCGGTTGGTCCGATCTCGCACCCCTGAATCCTTTCTTGCCATAGGCGTTCGATCCCCCTTTACTTATTATTCCGCATTTTACAATGGTAGCATTCGAATTATTGAAAGTCAAGACTTGATCTCGTTTTTCCACGCGTTCCACCATTATCCATTTGACCGTTATTCCCAACGGATGTTACGACTGTAGTGACTTTTCTCCGGAAAGAGCGCTACCAGTCTGTCTGTTAGTATCTCCAATACAATAATCCTACGATAAGTGCCTGGATTAGTTTCAAACTATGTGGACTCTCTGCGCCTCAACACTATACTACGATTACATCCCGGCCGAAAATGTACCGTACCGAAACCCTTCGGAATTTCGAGTTCTGTGTCTGATAGTAAGGATTATATTGTTTAAAATGATAACCATCCGTAGTGATTATAGATAGCAAATGTTGAAGAATTATACAAGGCATTATTTGAGTATGGGCAGTATCATCAGTTCAGATTTTGCAGATGCTATCATTTCGGTCCGAATATACACACCTCATATCTGAATTATACCCGGGAACAGCGGGAGGAAGCAGACCTTACTCCCGCTGTTCCCGGCAGTCATGATCTCAAGCATCTGCGATCGCGCATTCCATTGCAGGTTTTTCATTCTGTCATGTGATGGAAGGGTGGGATTCTGGTTTGAATTCGGGGGTAATTGAGTAATTCTGTATTCCCTGTCTGCGAAAGAGTGGAGACAATGAAATATTATCCGATTATTATAGTGTTGAAATTATCAACGGACAGAAAAATTTTGTTGAGCAAAGAATATGATATTTGGGCTTGACAATCACCAATGAGTTAACTACGTTTCAATTCAAATGGCTGAAAATGCAATATATCAGGGTTTTGAAGTGAAAGCGACGGCAAAAACAGCAGAGCATCATGCCGATTTACTACACGCGCTTGGTATGATCTTCATCCTGATAATTGGTCTCTTCGCGCTTAATCTTCCTGCAGTGTTCCCCCTGGAACATCCGGTAGGTCTGGGAATTAGCGACAGTCTAATTCTAGCTCTACTAATTATCATCGCAGGAATTATCTCTGGACTACGAATTCAGAGTTAAAAAAGTCCAGAGGTCAATTCCTGCAGCTTGAGAGGGTTTCCTCTCAAATCCCCGATACAATGATTAACAGGTAGAATTGACCTCTGGCAAAGGTGCAGTATGTATTTATATCTGGAGGACACACATGGCGTATCGGATCATGTATAAAACTGGCACTAGCCCGAATCAATCGATGGGTGCAGCGAATAGGGTAGAAGAAGACGCTCATCCCAATTTTTCATTTTATCACATCGTTTATCCGGTGGCTGAAGTGCTATCCGGGGAGGATTACCAATGAAACCTGAATTCAGGTGGATAATGAGAGGTCTTTCGTCAACAGGGGTGTATACAGGAGGAATAGAATGAATCAAGACATCGCAACAATAAATGGGAAAGTCAACGGGGATGCTCCGGAATTCGATACCCTGGAAGAACGACGCGAGGAGATGCGGGGCAAGGAGATGACCGGCGCGGAAATTTTTGTGGAAACACTCATCGATCTGCAGGTGGATGCGGTTTTTGGATATCCCGGGGGG
>DATFLS010000358.1:0-2718 GCA_035267465.1 bacterium | reverse complement strand
TACGCATAAAAGGTCAACTCTACGATTGGACCGGAGCCGCTTACGCCTTCAGGTTCTCCATCGATGACAGCAATATTGAAGACATAAACCCCGGCGTTATACAGCGTATCAACCAGAGCAACCACAGATCCTCCGTTCTGTCTCAGGAACGCATTATCGTATCTGAAAATTTTATACTCTGTCATCTCCAGCTGACTCATGTCAAAAGAAATCGGCACCCGTAATCCCATCAGATCTGACACTTCTTCGGCCATCAGTCGTACCGTAAACTCTTCGCCGCTGTTGACAGTCTGTTCCCTGGGCGAAAACCAGAGGGCCGGTCCGTGGATGGCATCCACCCGGAACGACCGGCTGATAAACTGATCATTTTCAATCCCGGCTTCGGTACGTCCTTTCACCCGAAAGGTATGCAGTCCTTCATCCAGTAACTCGAAGGAAACCATGTTTTCCATGCGCCAGGGACTCCATCCCCAATCATCCAGATCATAGGAATATTCCGTGACCACCTCATTCCCGTCAAATCGAAAGGTGAGATAGTCACCCTGAATCACGTCCCCCTCTCCCGGACCATCTGTGATGTAGACCTCCGGAGCGACATAGTGGGGATCGTTTGGGAAGTAGGGATTATGAAAATCCGGCTCTTCCGGCACTTCAATACAGGCGATCTGAAGAAAGAGGGGAATGAGCCACGCAGCAATTCTGAAAATCCGATTCATCATTGGAATGTCCTTCATTCATAGATTTATAGCTACCGGGACGAGTCATGCTAAAACACTACTGTTATTAAGTTCAAACTGTACACACCTCCCAGCACTCCCAGGAATGTGTCACGTGTTTCCTGGTAAGATCGCACTTCGTCGAACGCCCTCCAGACTTCCTCTTCCAGTTGGTAGAGACGGTTGATATCAGTCGTCGAGTTATATTTATCTAACCGGGTCTGGTATTCCTGATACAAGTCCTCCATCTGCATCTGAGCGTCGAATGCCAGGTATCCGGCGGCAGCTGATGCGCCCATAAAGAACAGGCCTGCCAGAGGCTTCCCCCTGAAGAAATGCCCGCTCCCGGGAATGAACATACTGAGCAAAAATGCCGTCCCTCTGGATTTGGATCGCAACCGAATATTCAACAGTGTGGGATCCTGGGACTTCACCTCGAATTGTTCCCGATAGGGTCTGTATCCGGATTTATTCAGCTCAATGCTGTGCAACCCCACCCGATACCGTATCTCCTCAATGGGGGTTTTCCCAATCGGCTCGTTATCGATCAGCACAACTGCCTTGCGGGGACGAGATTGGATTGTGACCCAGTTCCACATCGGCTCGAGCGTCATATTCAGTGCCGGATTTTCTCCCTCCTGAATTGTCAGTGTTCTGGTGACCTCCCTGTAGCCATCCAGGGCCAGTCTGACGGTGTGTTCTTCACCAGCCGCCAGTTCAGATACTGCCACCGGAGTGGCACCCAGTTCTCTATCGTCAATATACACCCGGGCTCCCGCCGGTTGGCTGAGAATCCGTAACTCACCATACGATGCTTGCAGAGATACGTTTAATGCCGGGTTGTCTCCCTCTCGTATTTTGATAGTACGCGTGATGGGCTGGTAGCCATCGAGCATGAGCCGGACATTATACTCTTCTCCCGCAGGCAGGTCTGTGGCAGCGAAGGGTGTTGACCCTCGTTCCCGGTTATCGATGAATACTCGCGCCCCTGAAGGCTCACTGTACACATTGAGGGTTCCGTAGCGTGGTCCGGCCCCCAGCCGTGATTCTCCACTGATGCGCCTGGCGACCTCTACCATGCCTTCGGTGAGCATCAAATCGATCTCACCCCGGATATCATAGGAGGCCGTTCGCAAAATCTCGGAAGTGGCCACGTCAATGATTCGAAGATCCACCGTGAAGGTCTCGCCGATTTTACCAATGGAGCCGGTCATAATCTGCTGGGCGCCGAGGATTTGGCCGATTTCCACCGCACATTCCTGACTGGTACAGGAGGACAACTGAAAGTTCTGCTCCTGGAATATCTGCTCCATTTGCCCACGTTCGATAATATTGTAGTTATCGGTCTGGACCAGAAGCGTGCGCAGCCGGTTGGTCAATAATTGCGCTTCCTGTTGTGAAATACCCAGACCTTCGAAATCAATAATGGCCATGGTGGCCCTGTCCTGGGCATGGATCAAAGAAGTCATCATGAGAAAAGCAGTGAATATCACAACCGTCATTTGTAATCTACTGGTGATCATCATCCTGTCAATGTCTCCCTTACTAAAATTATTTGCTCCATTGTTGATCTTTACTGTGATGTTACAGATAGGTTAATATCGGCAGTTTCATGGTAATTTTTACTAAAAAGCCTGTAGGATTTGTACTTTGGAACCCTGAATACCCTGCGGGATAAATTTTTCGGATGGGAGTTCTCTCTGGTCGTATGCTTGTGCACAGATTTAATCGGGTAGGAAGGGAGACGGTTTTTATTTTCACACAAATTGGCGGGAGAACTTTATTACGGTGCTTGATGCTCACGCGTCATCGTCAGCCAGGAGCTATTACCGAGGGAACTGAGTTCCTTAACGTTTGCAGGTAGAATCCCGATTCCTGAGTTATGGACTCGAGGCACTTTGGTGTAAGGTACACCTTACTGGAGCGAGTGCTAATTATCAGAGAGGGTAGTATACGGCGAGGTGATTATTCGTTACAACATACTGCGGTTCCGGACAAAGTT
>DATFLS010000357.1:0-2014 GCA_035267465.1 bacterium | reverse complement strand
GGCGTATTAAGAGGCTTGCATTTTCAATGGGATCCGCCCATGGGAAAATTGATGCGGATGACCGCTGGCACTGCTTTCCTTGTCGCTGTTGATATACGCAAGGGATCTGATACATACGGCCAGTGGTATGGGACCGAAGTATCGAAGGAGAATAGAAAACAAATCTGGGCTCCGGCGGGATTTGCCAGGGGCTTTTGTGTCTTATCCGAATTTGCGGAAATACAGTACAAGTGCACCGGGATTTACAACCCGAATACAGAAGCGGGAATACGGTGGAATGACCCGAGAATCGGGATAGACTGGCCCATTGATGACCCAATATTATCTGACAAGGATAAGCACGCCCAAACATTACAGGAGTGGGAGGCAAAGCCAGAGTCTGATTATTTTGTTTAGAATTTGCATAGAGGAGAACAATAACATGCAATCCCAAAATGACCTGGAGGAACAGCTCGAGGAATGCAAACAGAAGCTGCAGGAATTGGAACGATTAAAACTGGTTGAAGAATCAGTAACCGTCGGGTTACGCGAAGAAGGATTTTCAGAGAAAGCGATTGAGCTGTTCAGATACAGGAAAAACTTTTTAACTCAACAAGATCCTTTAAAGGATGAGGCGGATGCAATCGGCTCCTTTACCGGTGCCTGCGGAGATCAGATAACGACGTACCTGAAACTCCGGGGAGACTCGATTGACGACGCAAAGTATACCACCGATGGATGTCCCGGAGCGGTGACGTCGGCTTCAGCGCTTATCGAAATGGTGAAAGGGAAAAATATAAATGAAGCAGCAAAGCTCGTAGTGAAAGATGTGATAGAATTTTTAAAAGAAGGATCAACCGGGCTGCCTCGGAATATGTGGGATTGTTGTGGAATAGCGATCGGCGCTTTGCGACAGGCGATTAATAATTATCGTCGAACCAGTTAACTGTATGAACTCAGCAATGATATTGTTTGTATTGATTGTTATTGTATTCATCTCGGGAATGGCACTCTGGTATGGCCGACACATAGTCAGACGCTGGCGGATTTTCCGGTACGGATTAGAACGGATTTTGCTGGAGGACACCCTCAAGCACCTGTATCACAACGAATGTAAAGACATTCCCTCCACCCTGGAAAGTCTGGCAGGTGCGATCAATGTCCCCCGGGATCGCATGGTTGAACTTGTTACCCGGTTGGAAGCGTTAGAAGAGGTTCGTACCCGGGGATCAATTATTCAGTTAACCCCTTCCGGTCGGTCCTCCGCACTGCACAGGGTCCGGATTCATCGACTCTGGGAGCGCTATCTGGCTGATGAAACCGGTATACGGGAGACCGGATGGCATGCGGATGCCGAGAAAATGGAGCACCTGTTATCACGGGAGGATGCCAATCAATTATCGAACCAGATGGGGCATCCGGTATTTGATCCCCACGGTGCTCCCATTCCCACTGACAGTGGAGAACTGCCGCCAAAGAGTGGCATTCCCTTGCCCCAATTGTCCCCTGGAAAGTCCGCCCGTATCTTATGGATCGAGGATGAGCCGGAATCCGTGTATTCACAGCTGGTTGCCCAACAGCTTCATCCCGGAATGGACCTTCATCTGATTCGTTCCTCTCCGGAACGTATCGTGTTTGAAACGGAGGGAGAGGAAATTGCGCTTGCCCCGATTTTTGCAGGAAATATTTTTGTCAAGCCGCTGGTTACCGAACATGAACCACTCGAGTCATATACGCCGTTATCTTCTCTGCGACAAGGAGATACGGCAACAGTGGTCGCAATATCCAGGGCCTGCCGTGGTCGCCAGCGTCGGCGCTTGCTGGATTTGGGCATTGTCCGGGGAGCGCGCATAGGGGTTGAACTGGAAACTGCCCAGGGTGATCCGGTGGCCTATCGAATCCGGGGATCCCTGATTGCGCTGCGAAAAGACCAGACGAAATATATTTTTGTCGATACCGAATCGTAGGACGATACATGAGTGCGAAGAAAAAAGATTGTTCATCCTGTTCTGCTGCAGGAACTACAGGTTTTCAC
>DATFLS010000356.1:0-4036 GCA_035267465.1 bacterium | reverse complement strand
CAGTTGCGTCTAAACCAATCATCCAGCAGATCGAAGAGTTCCTCCGGGGACTGGCAGGCCTGGAGGTCGATGGGGAGGGATTCGGCGATGTAGCGGCCGTAATATTTGGTGGCAACCCGGGGATCGGCGATGATGACGACTCCGGCGTCGGTGCCGGAGCGGATGAGGCGTCCGAACCCCTGTCGAAATTGTATAATAGCTTCGGGGAGGTTATAGTCGATAAATCCGTTCCCGCCGCTGGCATCGATGGCAGAGGTGTTGGCTTCCACGATGGGATCGCTGGGTACGGCGAAGGGGAGTTTCCCGATAATGAGGACTTCCAGGGACTTGCCCGGCACGTCCACACCTTCCCAGAAACTCTCGGTTCCCAGGAGCACAGAAGCCGGTTCGCCCTTGAACTGCTCCACCAGATCCGTGCGGGAGATCTGGCGGGTCTGGCGCAGGAGCGCGATTTGCATCTCCTTATAGAAACTCTCCATTCCCCCGTACATATCATCCATGGAACGGTAGGAGGTGGTCAGCACCAGTGTGCCCCGCCGGTACCGCTCGGAAATTTCGCGCACCATCTCTGCCACTTGCCGGGAATGCTCCCTGGTCCCGGGCCGCTCCACCCAGGTGGTGACGCACCCCATGATCTGCTCGGACAGATAATAGGGACTGCCGAGATCCCGGGTGACAACCTCCCGTTCTTTTAGTCGATCCAGCCCGATCCGTCTCAGGAAGTATGTGAAATCATCCGCGACCTTCAGGGTGGCAGAGGTGAAAATCGCGCTCCGCAGATTATCGTAAATATATTGTTCCATCATCATCCCCACGTCAATCGGGGTGGTGACGAACCGGGGCAGGCTGCGGGAGCTGACCGGTAACTCGTACCAGTAGATCTGGCTGCTGTCCTTGGCTTCCAGCACCTGTTTCAGGGTCACCGCCAGTGTATATAATTCCTCGTACCGGAACTGGATATCCTGCCGGATTATATCCACATCCTGGATATCGGAACCGATGTACTCTTTCAACTGCTGAACCAGGGTCTTCAGAGAGGTCAGCACGTTGCGGAAGGCCTCTTTCAGGCCCTCAATGGGCTCTCCCAGTGATTCAAACGGCAGGGAATCCAGGGTATACCGGACTTTTTCCGTATACTGAAACTGCCGCTGCTTCCTGGAGGCTTCCTGCTGGAATTCGGTGAGGAAGATCTCGGTTTGCTTCTCCAGCTGCTGGAGCGCGTCAGTCGCCTCCTGATTGATTGGTTCAAATTTTTGGATTAGCGAATCTTCGCCGGTCTGTCCGATCATGGTACTGAGAGTGACCAGCAATCCATACTCGGTCCGGGCTCGGGTGTATAACGGCCCGGTAGCATTGCGCACCGACCAGAGGTCATATTCGGAAGCGAAATATCGATAGGCGTTCTGCTCGAGGTTATGGGCCTCATCCACGATCAGGTGATGATATTCGGGGATAGACATGTGGTTGGTGGTGGCATCGGCCAGCAGCAGCGAATGGTTCACCAACAGCAGGTGTGCGGTGGATGCTTCCTTTTTCAATGGCCCCAGGTAACATCCATGATATTGTACGCAGCGTTTGGTGGTACAGTACCCGCTCTCGCTGCTCAGCCGGCTCCACAGCTGGGGAGAACCCCGTTCGCTGAATCCGTTATTTTCGGAGATATCACCAGTGGTGGTCTCGGAAGCCCACACCACCAGCGGCAGAGCGCTCACCCGATCTTCCGTTGAATAGCGGGAGAGGCTCTGTAAAAATTCGGTCCACTTGGTTTTGCAGAGATAATTGGAGCGCCCTTTCAACAGGACCGCCTTAAAGTCGAAGCCCAGCTGATCATGCAGAAAGGGGATATCTTTGTAAAACAGCTGTTCCTGCAGATTTTTGGTATTACTGCTGATCACAATCCGTTCGCCCCGGTCGTTGTTTTTCAGCGACCACATCACCGCCGGGAGTAAATACGCCAGCGACTTCCCCACGCCTGTACCCGCTTCCGCCACCAGGAACTGGGCCTCATTCAGCGACTCCGCCACGGCTTCCGCCATCTCTGCCTGGGCATCCCGTTCCTCGAAATCGGTCAGTTTGGACCCGAGCACTCCATCTCTGGTAAAATATCTGGTCAGCTCGTAGGTATCTACGGGCTGTAGAGGCTCACCCATCCCATCGAATTTCAGGTCGCCGGTGCCATACACATTCATTCGCCCGGGCGGCCGGACTGTCCGTTCACCTATGCCGTCCGGTTCATTGGCTGCAATCAGATAGTTGACCGCGTCAATAAACAGCGGTTTGGTATCCACGTCGATATCCGCCAGGATCCGGGTGCACTGGCGGAGCACATCCAGTTTGACGGCCAGCATCATCTCGATAAGGTGGAGAAAGATCTCGCCCACCATTTTCGCATCCGGCAGGGCACGGTGTGAGGCGTCCTCCTCAACGCCGAATGCCCTGGCCACGGTTTTCAACTTATGATCCAGGGTCCAGTAGGTGAAGGTGCGGGCCAGCAGCAGCGTATCATATAACCGGTTGTCAGGAGGGGCCTCTCCTGCCCGCTGATAATGTGCTTCCAGCATACCATAGTCGAATTCAATGTTGTGGGCCACCAGCGGATGCTCCCCCAGGAACGCTTTGATGTCCTTGTGACTTTCCTGGTAAGTCGGCGCATCTTCGACCATGCCATTGGTGATCCCGGTGATGCGGGTGATTTCTTCAGAGATGGGATTGCGCGGTTTCAGCAGGAGGTCCAGAGAGCCCTCGGGCTCACCGTTCACATACTTGACTGCCGCCACCTCGATGATGTCATCCTGCAGCGGATCCAGCCCGGTCGTTTCGGTATCCAGGGCGATAAACGTGTCGAGATGTAATTTATGTAGAATATTCGCGTTCACTTACGACAACATGTACTGCTTATGATACTTCACTTAATTCAGAATTTAATAATACAATAATTTGAAGGTTACTCATAGGGTTTTGTAGTGATTATTGGGTAATGGTCAATTGTGACTCGTCAATAGTTCGTGATCTATGGACCATCGTTTATGGTTCAGTATGGAAGAATCGGGTTAAAAGAAATATGACTATTAAGTGTACTCAGTCCAGAGAACCCCCTCCCCGCTCCAGCGGAGCGGAACGTTAAACTGAATAAATTTAATAGTCATGAAAAGAAATAAATGTATTTACCCAGTTGCAGGATTTTACAAAATTTTTCCCGGAACACAAAAAACCATGGAACTCCTGGAGGATGTTTCCATTAAAGACTCCATAGATAGTATTAATGCCGGAAGGATTGGACAGAAATCTGTTGATATTCGGTATGAGAGATATTACTATGGAGAAATTCTGGGCAGTAATTCGGAGTAAGAAGGATTCGAGTGATCGGATTCAGTTATACAAAGAAAGTTCTGCCAGAGTAACAGTAAACAAAATTAACACAAAGGAGTTTTCACATGGCAGAGCTTTCTAAAGGCACTGTAAAGTGGTTCGACAGCAGCAAGGGCTTCGGTTTTATCGAGCGTGAGGGTGGCGAAGATGTTTTCGTCCACTACTCCAACATCGAAGGAAACGGATACAAATCCCTGGAAGAAGGCCAGCAGGTCGAATTCGAAGAGACCGAAGGTAAGAAGGGTCCTCAGGCCACGAACGTGCGCACGATTCGATAAGAATCTCTGAGTTCCAACTGACCAATGTAAAGCCCGCGGGAGTTCCGGCGGGCTTTTTCATTTCAACCTGCTGAATATGCCCAGCGATGTACTCAATCAGTTCGCGTTCGGATACCGCTCTGAACGATTTACAGCATCTGAATACTTCCATTTTTGAAATACTTGCTATTGACGAAATAATCTATTGCTTTCTATGAGCTTTTTACTCACATTAAGTACACCTGTTATATAACTTCCGGCAAACACAGGAAATCTTCATAACGTAAAAACCAACCTGACCATAAAACAAGGGGAGCGACTCTCATGTCATGGCAAGACGATATGGAACGCGAACGGATTTACAGATTATTTGAGGAAGCTGGTGAAAGAATGGATAGGGCGTGGCAGCG
>DATFLS010000355.1:0-3549 GCA_035267465.1 bacterium | reverse complement strand
CATCGAAACAACTTTCCGGGATCCGTCCGATGAGTTGGTTCGGGATGCCCGGGCCGTCCACTCGCTGATTTATGACATACGCACCTCTGCCACACAGCAATTCACTACCACTCGCTCAACAACCCATATTGTGAATCTGGCAGCACTGCTGGTGAGCGTCTTTCTCTCGGTGATTATCGCCGGGTATCTGTCCGACAAAATTACTAATCACATACACCATCCTTCATAGTCTCCCATCCATTACAAACCGGTCCGATCGGAATGAGTCGCCGGGAGGTGTCAGCCAGCCCGGCCACTGACCCAAGGAGCGGGACCAGGAACTGAGCCCTCCTGATTACCATAAATAAAAATGGCGAGGGCAACCCCCGCCATTTTCAGGAACTTTTATTTATAAGATCTGTCAGTTTACGCTGCTTCTTTCTCCGATTGCGGTTCCAGCGCCAGATCCACGACTTCTGCCATCTCTTTGACGGATTCGAACGTGATATCTGCCTTCACCTGGTCAGGGATCTCGTCCAGATCTTTCTTGTTTTTCTCAGGAAGAATTACGGTATCCAGTCCGGCACGGTGGGCGGCCACCACTTTTTCCTTGATGCCGCCGACCGGCAGGACATTTCCGCGCAGTGTCAGTTCGCCGGTCATGCCCAGGTTGTCCTTCACCATACGACCGGTAAACAACGACACAATCGCCGCAAAGATGGTGATTCCGGCAGAGGGACCGTCCTTCTGTATGGCGCCTTTCGGCACGTGGATGTGAACGTCTTTCTTGTCAAAGGCTTCCACGTCAATCTTCCAATCGTCGCCACGGGACCGCACATAACTGAGTGCGGCTTCAGCGGACTCCTTCATGACGTCGCCCAGCTGCCCGGTGAGCTTTAACTTGCCTTCACCCCGCATAGTGGTGGCTTCAATAAACAGTATCTCTCCACCGGTGGGCGTCCAGGCCAGTCCCATGGCAATGCCCGGTTTGGTCATGCGCTCGGCCACTTCGCTGAAGTATTTCTGTGGTCCCAGATACTCCCGGATATCCTCCTTCCGAATCGATCCGGGCGCTTCACTGGTTTCCACCACTTCTCTGGCGATCTTCCGGAAGACGTTGGCGATTTCGCGTTCCAGGTTTCTGACGCCGGATTCGCGGGTGTAATGATGCATCAGTTCACGTACCGCGTCATCAGTGAACTCCAGCTCTTCTTCTTCCAGTCCCTGCTCCTTTTGTTGCTTCGGAATCAGATACCGCTTGGCGATATGCAGCTTCTCCTGCTCGATGTAGCCGGGGAATTCGATGATCTCCATCCGATCTTTCAACGCGGGCGGTATGGGATCGCTGTAGTTGCCGGTGGCGATAAACATCACCCTGCTTAGATCGAAGGGCACCTCCAGGTAGTGATCGCTGAATGCGTCGTTCTGTTCCGGGTCCAGCACTTCCAGCAGTGCTGACGCGGGATCGCCCCGAAAGCTGGCGCTCAGCTTGTCGATTTCATCCAGCATAAAGACCGGATTATTGGTGCCGGCTTTTTCAATCTCCTGGATGATCCGGCCCGGCAGCGAGCCGACGTATGTCCTCCGATGCCCGCGGATCTCGGCTTCGTCTCGCACTCCGCCCAGCGACAGGCGAATGAATTCCCGGTTCATAGCTTCGGCAATCGACTTCCCGATGGAGGTTTTCCCCACTCCCGGCGGACCGATAAAGCACAGGATCGGGCCCTTCATCGAGGAATCCTGCTCTTTCTCCCGCTTCAGCTGTCGCACCGCCAGATACTCCAGCACCCGGGTTTTCACCTCATCCAGGCCGTAATGATCTCTGTCTAATATCTCTTTGGCCCGCTGGACATCCATCAAATCATCACTGGATTGGTTCCAGGGCACCGACGTCAGCCAGTCCAGATAGGTCCTGCTCACTGTATATTCGGGCGACTGGGGAGAGATCTTCTCCAGCCGATCCAGCTCCTTTTCAGCGGCATTCCGGGCTTCCTCCGGCATGTCCTGCTCTTCAATTTTCCGGCGGAATTCCTGGATTTCCTGGGCTTCGTCGCCTCCCCCGAGTTCCTTCTTAATCGCTTTCATCTGCTCACGGAGGTAATATTCCCGCTGCGTTTTCGACATCTTATCCTGGGCTTCCGATTGAATTTCCTGGCCCACCTGCAGTCGTTGCCGCTCCTCATGCAGAATGCGGGCGGTCTTTTTCAATCGTTCTTTTACATTCAATTCAGCCAGAATTTCCTGCTTTTTCGCGTTCTGGATAGGCAGGGTTGCCATTGTCAGGTCACTCACTCGACCGGGATGCCGAATATTGGAAATCACGTTCTGCTGATCCGAACTTAAGTAAGGAGCCAGCTCCACCAGTTCGCGAAAAACATTCTGTATGTTCTCCTGAAAGGCGTCAATTTCCATGTCGTTGGAATCGTAATGTTCGTCCAACAATTCCACCCGGCCGCTGAAATAAGGCTCCTCAGATTCCCAGCTGGTCACCTTCATGCGCTTGAGCCCCTTCACTACCACACTTTTATTGCCGTCCGACACATCGAACACCTTCAATACCTGAGCCAGCGTCCCGTAATTAAACATATCAGTAAGTGCCGGTTCGCCTTCTTTATTTTCCTTCAGCGCAACGACACCGATGAATTTATTTTCCTCCGGCAGCGCCTCGATTAATTCCAGAGACTTTTTCGTCCCAACCTGGATTTGCAGTCCCTGCTCCGGGTATACCACCGCATTGCGCAGCGGAAGGATGGGCAGGATTACCGATTCACCTTCTTGATATACGTTGTCTAAGTGCATTTCCTTCAGTTGTTCATCTATGCCACTCACTACCTTCCCTCCTTGCCTTTTAATTCAAAATCTGTACTTCTCTTTATTGCATACAACCATCATGCCAAAATCAAGATCTTACCCAAATCGATCCGGAATCGGACAACCTGACCGAATGATCCGACAGATATGCGGAGAACATGCAGCAATACGGATTCTGTCAGATTTTTACTGCTGATGCCAGGTTCCTGACAGGTTCGATCTGCTCTGTGCCCCAATCTCTGCCTGACAGTTGTCTCCGGCGGTATGCGGAACCTCATCCAAATAAAATATAGAGATATCCAACCGGCAGGGTATCATCCCAGCGATCAGTTTGCGCGGAGAAGGCGTCTTCACATATAAAATCTCTGGCAGGATGAGACAGATTGATCACACAGAGAGTGAGCAGCCCGGTCAGGGCAATTCACAGCTGATTGTAGGCGATCTCTCCACCCAGGATCGTCATCGCCACCTCAAACTGCCGGTTCATGACTACCAGATCTGCGTCTTTGCCGACTGCCAGGATCCCCTTCTGGTGTTCGGTTCCCAGCACCCGGGACGGATTCAGTGACGCCATACGAAACGCGTGAGTGGGAGGGGCGCCGGCTTGTTCCACCAATGTTTTTACTCCGATGTCCAGGGTGGCCACGCTCCCGGCGATGGTGCCGTCTGCCAGCCGGGCGCCGCTGGCATCCACCGTGACCTCCTGATCACCGAAACTATAGCTGCCCTCCCGATAGCCGCTTGCCGCCATGGCATCCG
>DATFLS010000354.1:0-13006 GCA_035267465.1 bacterium | reverse complement strand
TCAACCGGGTATGGTGGACCGGTTCGAATCCGTGATTCGGGAGCGGGAGGCGGGGGCGCCGTAAATGACGCATAAAAGATAATCAGGAGTCACTGATCCCCCGGTGTAAACGCCGGGGGTACGGTGTGCCGGCATCGCCTGCGCTTGTAAAATTATGGTAGCCCCGGTCTTCAAGGCCGGGGTTCGAGTGCGATTCCTTCCCTGTTGCAGGGAGCGTTTACACCCCCGTGCTGCTCCCGGAAATTCTCAGACTGAACATTGCATCCATAGTTTCAATGCGCTACATTTTACCCTGTTTAAATCCAGACAAGAAGAACGCGCACACGGGAGATTCTGCGGGATCCGATTCGTCCGGTGGTTGAATTGGCATCACAGACTGACAATACCAATCAGAAGGGGGTATGGATTTGATGGTACAGAGCATTGAGGAAGTAGCGACGTTACGGAATGGGGTGGACATGCCCTGGTTCGGACTGGGCGTATTTCTAATTCAGGACGGCGAACCGGTGGAGAAAGCCGTGCAGTGGGCGCTGGAAGCCGGGTATCGCAGCATCGACACGGCAGCGGTCTACCGAAACGAACGGGGGGTGGGCAATGCCATCGATCGCAGCGCAGTGCCGCGGGAGGAGATCTTCGTCACCACCAAAGTTTGGAACACCGACCAGGGCTTCGACTCCACGCTGAAGGCGTTCGATGCCAGTCTGAATCGCCTGCGGATGGAATATGTGGACCTGTACCTGGTGCACTGGCCGGTGAAGGGGAAGTACAAGGAGACCTGGCAGGCTATGGAGAAGATTTATCATTCCGGCCGGGCGAAAGCCATCGGAGTGAGCAACTTTCTGGAGCATCATCTGACGGACGTGATGGAAACTGCGGAGGTCCCTCCCATGGTGGATCAGGTGGAATTTCATCCGCGCCTGCAGCAGCCGGAACTCCAGGAATTCTGTCGGCAGTATGATATTCAGCTGGAGGCGTGGCGACCGATTATGCGCGGGCAGGTCAATGACATCCCGGAACTGGAGGACCTGGCGCAGAAGTACGGGAAGACGCCGGTGCAGGTGACCCTCCGGTGGATGATTCAAAAGGGAATTGTAACCATTCCGAAATCAGAGAATAAGGAACGCATCCGAAGCAATGCGGATATCTTCGAATTCGAGATCGAACCGGGTGATCTGGCCACTATCGATGGTCTGGACCGGGATGAACGGCTGGGCGAGCATCCGGATGTTTTTCATTTTTGACGTAAAAAAGATCATTTGGAGCCGCGGATGGACGCGAATTGGCGCGAAGGGAAAGAGCAAGTTAAGAGGAAAGAGAAAAGAGTTAAGAGTGCCCCGCCCAATCCCCCACATCCCCCTGTCTAAGGCAAACGCCAGACGGCAAACGGCAAACGCATTTCGTCGGAAGCTGAGGTGGGGAAGAGGAACGAGAGGGTAAGTAAACACCAGACTTTCACACTCCCCGCTCCGGCCTGCCCGGCCCCCGACGGGAGGAGCGGATCGTTTCACTGACTTAACTTCTCATTTGTAATGATATAGACAGGCATTCGAAACCACGAATGACACAAACGGACACGAATGGAAAAGACAGAAAAGAGGAACGAAAACCCCGCCTTGCCGGCCGGCCTTCAGTTGGCAGCAGGCAGAGCCAAACGGGCAAGGGTTGCGTCGCCGCCACGAGTGCTCCAGGAACCGGGGGAACCACAAATTGACGCAAATGTACACAAATTTTCAATAACTCAATACTTTGGAACATTCAAAGGAATCGGGTTGATAATGTTGAAAAGAGACTCCTTCCCTTGCTGGGATTATCGTAAATGAAGTTTATTGCTGATTTGCATCTGCATTCCCATTTTTCTATTGCCACCAGCAAAGATCTCGATCCGGAGCACGTGGCGAAGTGGGCGCAGCTGAAGGGGGTACAGGTTGTGGGAACCGGGGATATTGCGCACCCGGGGTGGCTGGAAGAACTCCGCGCGAAGCTGGAGCCGGCGGAGGAGGGGCTGTTCCGGCTGAAGGAGGAGTATGCCCGGACTGTCCGGCAGGAGGTGCCGGCTGCCTGTCGCCGGCCGGTGCGTTTTCTGCTGGGCGGTGAGATCAGTAACATTTATAAGAAGTACGATCAAACCCGGAAGAACCATAATGTAGTGTTTGCGCCCGGCTTCGAGGCGGTGGAATGGCTGCAGGCGAGCCTGGATAACATCGGGAACATACGTTCGGACGGCCGCCCTATCCTGGGACTGGACGCCCGGGATCTGCTGGAGATCGTTCTGGAAACGGATCCGCAGGCGTATCTGATTCCGGCCCACATCTGGACGCCGTGGTTCTCCCTGTTCGGATCGAAATCGGGCTTCGACTCGGATGAGGAGTGTTTCGAAGATCTGACCTCCCATCTGTTCGCCGTTGAGACCGGCCTCTCTTCGGATCCTCCCATGAACTGGCGGCTGTCGGCGCTGGACAAGTACACGCTGGTGTCCAACTCGGACGCGCACTCGCCGCGCAAGCTGGCCAGAGAAGCAAACATCTTTGATACGGAGCTGTCGTACGAGGGGATTTTTCGGGCGATACACTCCGGAAATCCCGAGACGTTTCTCGGCACTATCGAGTTCTATCCGCAGGAGGGGAAATATCATTACGACGGCCACCGGAAGTGCGGCATCCGCTGGGACCCGGGCACGACTCTTCAGCATGAGGGGACGTGTCCCGAGTGTGGTAAACCGGTCACGGTGGGAGTGATGCACCGGGTGGAGTCCCTGGCGGATCGGGAGCCGGGGGTGAAGCCGGAGCATGCTCCGCCGTTCCATAGTCTGATTCCGCTGCCGGAGATCCTTTCTGAAATACATGATGTCGGCGCCAATACCAAGACGGTCCGGCGGGAGTATCACTTACTCCTGGAGAACCTGGGCTCGGAGCTGGACATTCTGCTGGATATTCCGCTGGAGGACATCGAGAAAGCCGGCGGCGTGGTGCTGGCAGAGGGTATTCGCCGGATGCGGGACGACGAAATTATCGTGCAGGAGGGCTTCGACGGGGAGTATGGAATTATCAAGGTGTTCGAGGAAGGTGAAACGGAATCGCTGACCGCCCAGATGAGTTTCTTCAACGCAGAGGAAACCCAGGATCAGGCAAAAGCGGCCGTGTCGGATTCGGAACTATCCGATCAGTACGAACCCGATGATGTGCTGGTTTTTCCCAGAGATGGGATGCTCGGGGAGACGTCGGATACTTCGACTGAAGCAGAGCAAGCGGGTCTTTTCACAGAGGAGGAACTCCGGTCCAAATCCAGCATCCAGGCCGGTCTGAATGACGAACAGAGGGAGGCGGTTCAGTGTGTGGATCGTCATGCGATTATCGTGGCGGGTCCCGGCACGGGAAAGACCCGCACCCTGACGCACCGGATCGCCCACCTGATTGCAGAGCAGGAGATGGCCCCGGACCAAGTGCTCGCCATCACCTTCACCAATAAGGCTGCCGGGGAAATGGAGCAGCGTCTGGGGCGTCTTCTGGGAAAAACCGCCACCGGACAGATAACTATCAAAACCTTCCATGCCCTGGGTGCGACTATCCTGAGAGAGCACGGGGATCATCTCGATATTCCGCCCCGGTTTACCATCTGTGGTGAAACTGACCGGGCTGCTCTCCTGAAGGAAACGGGGTACATCAAGTCGAGAGCCGATGAGGGGAAGTACATCGATGCCATCTCGCATGCGAAGAGTCAATTGCTGGATCCCGAGTCTCCGGAATTCCGGCAAATCCTTCCCGGCGATGATTCCTGGCCGGAGGTCTATCAGGCATATCAGATGTTGCTGCGCCGCAATCAGATGGTGGATTTCGAGGACCTGCTCCGGCTGCCGATTCAGCTGTTCCGGAACCACCCGGAGGTTCTGGACGCTTACCAACTTCAGTATCAATGGATTTCCGTGGACGAATACCAGGATATCAATTACGCCCAGTACCAACTGCTGCAGCTGTTGACCGCTCCCGAGACGAATCTCTGTGTCATCGGGGATCCGGATCAGGCGATTTATGGATTCCGCGGGGCGGATCGGTCTTTCTTTCTGCGCTTTACGGAGGATTTTCCGGACAGCCGGACGATTTACCTCACCCGGAATTACCGGTCCACCGGTATGATTCTCAATGCCTCCACCCAGGTGATTGCCCGGGGGAGCGAGAGTAAACCGCTGGATATGTGGACCGATGTGGTGAGCAATACCCGGCTGGAGATCTTCAAAGCGGCGACCTACAAGGCCGAAGCGGAGTATGTGGTGCATCAGATTGAAAAGATGGTCGGCGGCACAGGGTTCTTTTCACTGGATTCCGGCCGGGTGGCGTCCGAAGAGGACGGAGAGCGGTCGTTCTCCGATTTCGCGGTCCTCTACCGGGTGAATGCGCAGAGTCATGCCCTGCGGGAAGCGTTCGAGCGGTCCGGGATGCCGTATCAAACGGTCGGCGAGCAATCGCTGTATGATCGGAAGGAAGTGCGGGAGGTGCTGTCTTATCTCTGGTATCTGCATAATCCGGATTCGCTCTATCATCTCAGGCAGATCGTGGAGACCGAACACTCCAAGGTGTCGCTGGACCAGATCCGCCGGATATTTGCGCCTGCCGGAGGTGACCTGTCCGAAGTGGGGGAAGCGCTGACTGATACCGAAATCGAGAATACCGTGCTGATCCGGCAGGTGGAGGAGTCCCTGCCCCTGCTGCGGGAGCTCAGACAGGCGCCGGATGCCACTCCGGTGAACGAGCTGATTGGCCGAATCTGGAAGGCGCTGCTGGAACAGGATTCCAGTCGATATACCGAGCGCAGGAACGAACATATTATGAAGCTGGTCGCCAGGGCGGCGCCGTATGACGACCGGCTGGGGGATTTTCTGGAAGAAATCGCCTTACAGCGTGAGACGGATTTGTACGACCCCCGCGCGGACCGGGTGACGTTATTAACACTCCATGCGGCGAAAGGGCTGGAATTCCCGGTGGTCTTCATCGTGGGCTGCGAGGAACATCTTATTCCGTATCAGCGCGAGGGTCGCCAATACGATGAACAAGAGGAGCGGCGGCTGTTTTACGTGGGTATGACCCGGGCTCAGGAAAAACTGGTGTTGACGCACGCCAGGAAGCGGTTCCTGTTCGGTGAAACCATGCAGAATGCTCCTTCCCGGTTTCTCAATGATATTGAAGAGACCCTGACAGAGATGAAGGAAGCGGAACGGAGAAAACCGGTGAAGGAGAAAGAGAGCGGGCAGATGGATATGTTCTAGCCCCACCGCACCCGCCCCATCCTAAGTTGGCAGCAGGCAGTTGGCAATAGGCAAGTGCTAACAAGTGCTTACAGGTGTTGATAAAGAAACTGCACAGATTTGCACGAAGTAGGGCACAATGTTACATAACATATTTTATTTAGTGCTGAAAAGAATGGGATATCTTCATAGTTCATTATTCAGAAGTATAGAACAACAGACGGATCACATGATAAGGGATACGGATAATATCCAGTAAGTTGGTGAGGTGGTCAGGAGGAGCGGAGCATGGTTAACATCATTTTGCAGCGATGAGGGGCGGTGAGGCTGTGCGGCTTGTCCGCGGGCAGCTCCAGTATTTCCCCGGGTTCGACGCGATATTCATCCCCGGCGATGGTGGCGTCCAGTTCCCCTTCCAGCACCTGGACAAGTGCGTCGTGCGGGGTGGTGTGCTCGCTCAGTCCCTCGTTGACGTCGAATGCGAACAGGGTGACTGAACCGGTCTTTTTGTTAAGCACCGTCCGACTGACCACCGCGCCGGCTTGATAGTCAATCATGTCGAGGATACGTCGGGTGTCGGGAGTATTCATCGGTCTCGCTTCTTTTGATCTTTTTAGTAGTACCCTTTCATTAACCTAATCAACCCAGCGAATTTGTGAAAGTATCTTCTTCGATCGGATCGGGAGCGGATCCGGTTATGTGACAAAGATAATCCACGATATGACTTTATGAGCGAGGATACTTATATTGTGTCTCCATTACGCGAGATCTACTGTCAGCGATAATTACAGTCAGAGCGGTTTGACCGGCATTTTGAAATGGAAACAGATTGATGACGACAATGACAAGTAGTACCGATCAGGCGCTTCGTGAGGAGATTCGAACACTGGGCGAGCTGCTCGGGCAGGTGATCAGGGAGCAGGAGGGCGAGGAGCTGTTCGAGACCGAAGAGGAGATTCGCCGGCTGTCGAAGCAGGTCCGCCAGGGGGATTCGGCAGCGGCCGGCCGGCTTGACGAAAAGATCGACAAGCTTGATTTGCAGACAGCGTCTTTGGTGGCCCGGGCGTTCACGCTTTTTTTCGATCTTGCCAATCAGGCGGAGGACCGGCACCGGGTGCGGGTCTTACGGGAGCGGGAACGCGGGAGATATCCCGAGCCACGCAAAGAGTCAATCGGCGCGGCCATCCGGGAACTGAAGGAGGCGGGATATTCGGCGGAGGAAGTGTTGAACCTGCTCCAGCGAATCCGGGTAGAACCGGTGTTTACCGCTCATCCCACGGAAGCAAAACGCCGGACAATCCGCGCCAAACTGGCCAGACTGCGGGAATATCTGACCGAGTTAGATAACGAAGACCTGCTGGAACGGGAACGCAGGCGACTCAATACCCAAATTCATGCGGAACTCACCAGTCTGTGGCAAACGGATTTATTGCGGTTTCGCCGGCCGTCTGTGCTGGATGAGGTGGAATACGGACTTTCGTTCCTGAAGAAGTTGTGGCATATCGTGCCGAAATTATCCCAGGATCTCTACACGGCGTTGCGCGAGGCCTATCCCGAAATCGAATTTGAATTCCCCCATATCCTGAAGTTCGGCTCCTGGATTGGCGGCGACCGGGACGGAAATCCCAACGTGACTGCCGACATCACCCGAAAAACATTTGAGATGCATCACCGGGCGGCAGTGCAGCTGCATCTGGCTACCGTGCGGCAGCTGCTGGTGACGTTGAGTTCTTCCGAGAAGCAGGTGCGGGTGAATCCGGAGTTAAAGGAGGCAATTCAGAATGCCCTGCGTCAGTGGCCGGACTGCCGGAGCCGGGTGGAGAATCTTTCCCCCTTCGAGCCATACCGGCACTGGCTGCTGACTATCGAGTGGCGCCTGGAACAGACTCTGAAAGTTCACCCGGACCTGAGTTTTCCGGACGGGGCCTATCGCCGGGTGAAGGATTTGCTTGCTGATGTTCAGCTGATGCTGCAGAGTTTCCGGGATAATAACAGCGAAATATTAATTGTCGGTGCGCTCCGGGAGTGGAAATGGCAGATCGAAATCTTCGGCTTTCACCTGGCCAGGCTTGATCTGCGCGAAGAGTCGGGTGTGCATCGCAACACCATGAATGAAATACTGGAAGCGCTGGGCATCTCGAAGTCATTCGGAGAATTGCCGGGAGAGGAGCGGGAGAGCATACTGGGCGCTGTCTCAGATGAGTGGCTTGACGAACATCAGTCGGATTTTTCAAAGATGTCCCGGCGAACCATCCGGTTATTCCGCACGGCGGTGAAATGCGTGCGGACGTATGGGTCCGAAAGTCTGGGCGGGTACGTGATCAGCATGACGCATTCGGTTGAAGATATATTGATCGTATTGTGGCTGGGCAGGCTGACTGGATTGTGCCATTGTCATGAGTCTGCCACCCGGCCCTGTCCGCTGCAAGTCGTGCCGCTGTTCGAGATGGTGAAGGATCTGGAGAATGCTCCGGATACGCTCAGGCAACTGTGCGACGACCCCTATTATGCCACTCACCTGCAGTCGCGGGAAAACCGGCAGATGGTGATGATTGGTTATTCCGACAGCACCAAAGACGGAGGATATCTGATGGCCAACTGGTCGCTGTATCAGGCCCAGCGGAATCTGTGCCAGGCGGCGAGAGAGCAGGATGTCGAGTTATTGTTTTTCCATGGACGCGGGGGCTCCCTGGGTCGGGGAGGCGGTCCCGCCGCCCGGGGCATTCTGGCGCTGCCTCCCAGTACAGTCGCCTGCGGCATCCGGATGACGGAGCAGGGTGAAGTGCTCGCCGAGCGCTACGATAACCCGGCGGTCACCTACCGGCATCTGGAGCAGGTCATCTGGGCGACATTGATGGTGAACACCCAGTACGATTCCCTTCCGAAGGAGGAGTGGCTGGAGACCTGCCAGACCCTGGCCCGAGAATCGTACCGAACCTATCGGAACCTGGTGGAGCATCCGAATTTCATTGAGTACTTTCACCAAGCCTCACCATTATCCGAAATCGAAGCGCTGCCTATCGGTTCGCGTCCCTCCCGGCGGTCCGGTTCGGAGAGCCTGGAGGATCTCCGGGCCATTCCGTGGGTGTTCTCCTGGACGCAGAACCGGCATCTCCTGCCTGCCTGGTACGGTCTGGGCCAGGCGTTTACCCGGGTGATCGACGAAGACAAGTACACCTGGGAGCACCTCCGGAAGATGTACCGGGAATGGCCGTTTTTCCATGCTATCATCAACAACGCCTTATTCGGCCTGGCCAAGGCGGATATGCATATCGCCCGGAGTTATCTCCGGCTGGTGGAAAACAAGGAAGACGCCGGGGGAATCCTCCGAATACTGATGGCAGAGTACGAATCCAGCCGGGAATCCATCTTGGATCTGACAGAACTGCCCGACCTGCTGGCGAATATTCGCTGGCTGAAGCGGTCCATTGAAGTGCGAAATCCGTATGTGGATCCGCTGAACCTTATTCAGATTGCCTGGCTCCGGCGACTGCGGCAGATGCAGGATCGAACAGATGGCGAAGGGAAGGAACAGATCCAGGCGCTCATCCGGGTGACCATCTATGGGATTGCTTCCGGGATGCGTACCACCGGGTGAACGAATGGCATAAAAACCTTTGACAAGTATTTATTCATACCATAGATTTAAAACCTTATGAATGGATGTATATCATATTCGATGTACACGGCTGTTGTGAACAGGGGTGGTGTAAGATTACATGCAGGCATTACCCCGTGCTTGCCCCGCGTTATTTCGCTACGGCGGCCCCTCCGGGCCTAAATTATCCTTGAACATTTACCGTATTCACGTCTTTAAATCTTTTCCGATAAAAGTATGTAGGACTGGGAGTTTAATTCAACTGGTATGACAAGAAAACGAACTGAAACAACTACCGTAAGGGTTTCCATATGGAACTAGCCACTGTGAAAAAAACCGAATCCGATGTTTTTACCATACAAATTGCGAATGAAGAACACCTGCAATTCGCCGAGCAGATCAGCGGGATGTATCACGAATCCGCCAAGATCCGTGGGATCGGAATTGCCGACCGGCCGCCGGAATATATCGAAGAAAAGATGCGCCGGAACAATGCGATCATCGCACTGCATGATGACGGTCGACTGGCGGGCTTCTGTTATATCGAAACCTGGAGCCACGGGAAATATGTCGTGAATTCCGGACTGATCGTGGTACGGGAGTTTCGCAAACAGGGTCTGGCAAAACGGATCAAACAGACCGTGTTCGAACTCTCGAGGAAGCGATATCCGGAGGCGAAGATCTTCGGTATCACCACCAGTTCAGCGGTAATGAAAATCAATTCGGATCTCGGGTATCGTCCGGTCACCTATTCTGAACTCACCACCGACCAGAAATTCTGGGATGGCTGTGAAAGCTGCCCCAATTATGATATCCTCAATAGTAATAACCGCAAGCGCTGTCTCTGTACCGCCATGTTATATGATCCTGATGAGAAAGAAAAACGTTCTGATGAGAAGTAGTCGCAGCTGAGATTCAAGCAGCAAGGGAGACAGATCATGGTACGGGTTGGAATTGTGGGGGGCGCAGGATACACCGGAGGCGAGCTCATCAGGATAGTGCATCACCATCCGGGCGCACAGATAGCATTTATTCACAGCCGCAGCAATGCCGGAACTCCCGTTGATGAGGTCCACCGGGATCTGCTGGGTGATGTTGACCTGATCTTTACTGATACTGTTGAAGAAGAGGTGGATGTGATCTTCCTCTGTCTCGGGCACGGGCATTCCCGGGAATTTTTGGAAGACCATCCGATGCCCGACCCGGTGAAGATTATCGATCTCAGCCAGGATTTCCGGTTGGGATTTTCGGGTGACAGGCCGTTTGTCTACGGCTCGCCCGAATTGCACCGTGAGGCGGTGCGGTCTGCCCGGAACATTGCAAACCCGGGATGCTTTGCCACCGGCATCCAGCTGGGATTACTTCCGCTGGCCGAGGAACAATTGATACATGGCGAAGTGCAGGTCAGCGCGATCACCGGCTCCACGGGAGCAGGCCACAACCCGCGCCCGACTACCCATTTCAGCTGGCGAAGCAATAATATTTCCGTCTATAAAGCATTTTCCCATCAGCATCTTGCCGAAATCACCCAGAGTCTGCGGCAGCTCCAGCCGGATTTTGATCATGACATTAATTTTCTTCCGTTCCGGGGCAATTTTACGCGAGGCATTTTTTCCACCCTCCATCTCAAGTGTGAGATCCAGGAAGAGGAGGCGATCGTTCTGTTTCAGGAGTATTACGCCACCCATCCGTTTGTTTATATCGCCGGACATCAGCCGGATCTGAAGCAGGTGGTCAACACAAATAAATGTATCCTCTTTCTGGAAAAACACGGCGACAACCTCCTGATAATCAGCATTCTCGATAACCTGGTCAAGGGCGCTTCCGGACAGGCTGTACAGAATATGAACCTGCTGTTCGATCTGGACGAGACTGCAGGTTTACACCTCAAACCATCCGCATTTTAACACGAAGGATCTGGTATGGACATGTTCGATGTGTACCCGCTGTTCGATATCGAACCGGTTCGCGGAGAAGGTTGTTATCTCTGGGATGAAGAAGGCACCAGGTATCTGGATTTGTACGGCGGACATGCGGTCATTAGCATCGGGCACAGTCATCCGCATTTTGTGCAGCGCATTCAGGAACAGGCCGCGCAACTCGGATTTTATTCCAATAGTGTCCGGAACTCCCTGCAGCCGGAGCTGGCGGCGCACCTGGGGCGGCTTTCCGGATACGATGAATATCGGTTGTTCCTGTGCAATTCCGGCGCGGAAGCTAATGAGAACGCTCTGAAGCTGGCCTCGTTCCATACTGGGCGCCGGGAGGTCATCAGCTTCGAGGGCGCATTCCATGGACGGACCTCGGCGGCGGTGAGCGTAACCGATAATCCCGGAATTCGGGCGGCCTTCAACGAGACGGATGCCGTACATTTTGTCCCTCTCAACGATCCGGATGCGGTGCAAGCTGTTTTTGTGAAGCATTCGATTTGTGCGGTGATTATTGAAGGCGTCCAGGGCGTGGGTGGGATTGTGGAACCTGACGCCGCTTCCATGCAGGAGATTCGGGGTCTCTGTGATGAGAACGATGCCCTGCTTATCCTGGATGAAATCCAGTCGGGCTATGGACGAACCGGCGAATTTTTCGCCCACCGCTATGCAGGCGTTCGTCCTGACTTGATTACGATTGCCAAGGGGATGGGGAATGGTTTTCCGATTGCGGGAGTGCTGATACATCCGGAGATTCAGGCGTCACACGGGCTTCTGGGAAGTACGTTCGGGGGAAACCACCTGGCATGCGCAGCCGGACTGGCAGTGCTGGAAATCATTGAACAGAACGACCTGATAGCGAATGCCCGGACTGAAGGCGCTTTTCTGAAAAAGGCATTACAATCTCTGGAAGGTCCCATCAGAGATATCCGCGGTCGAGGACTGATGCTGGGCGTCGAACTGGATTTTCCCTGTGATGAAGTACGCAAAGCTCTGCTGTATGATCACCACATCTTCACTGGTTCTTCTTCCAACAAGAATACGCTCCGTCTGCTGCCGCCGCTGACCATCTCCCGTGCAGAATCGGAAACCTTCCTGGATACATTCGAAACAGTGTTATCCGCAGTCTGAAGAGAGGGTACATACCGAAATGGATGTTCTGAACTTGCTATCGGTGTGAGGCTAATGGAATCGCTGATCATTGCGAAAATCGGCGGCAGTGTGATAGAAAACGAAGACCTGTCAGCGCAATTTCTCCGGGATTTTGCCGCTCTTCGCCGGAAAAAAATTTTGGTGCACGGCGGCGGTCGAAGTGCAACAGACCTGGCGGAATCGCTGGGAATCGAGGTCCGCATGGTGGAGGGCCGCCGTATTACGGATAGAGAGATGCTCCGGGTGGTCACCATGGTGTATGGAGGATTGATTAACAAAAATGTAGTCAGTGCGCTGCAGGCCCATCACTGTAATGCCATCGGACTGACCGGCGCCGATGCGAATATTATCCCGGCCTACAAAAGGGAAGTGGGGGATATCGACTACGGCTTCGTCGGAGATTTCGATGCGGTGAACCCGGAACATCTTCTCCGGTTTCTGGAGATGGGATTGACGCCCGTATTGGCTCCGTTAACGCACGATCAACGCGGGACGCTGTTGAATACGAACGCGGATACCATCACCGCCTCGGTTTCGATTGCTCTCGCCACGCACTATGAAACGCACCTGTATTTTTGCTTTGAAAAGTCCGGCGTACTCGAGCGGATGGAAGATGAAGATTCGCTTATTCCGGAATTATCCCGGGAAAAATATGAGCAGCTGAAGGCCGGCGGGCAGATCGCCAGCGGTATGATTCCGAAATTGGACAACGGGTATCAGGCGCTGCATCAAGGGGTGCAGTCGGTGGTTATCTGCCATGCCGGGGATGTGGGTCGGCTGCAATCGGATGAATCCGAAATGTTTGGAACACGCATAACTCTGTAGATGAACACCATGGATACGCTGACTTCCGATGCCATTGATCTGTTGAAGCGATTGATACAGACTCCTTCCTTCAGCCAGGAAGAGGAGGAGACCGCCGGAATTATCGAACGGTTTCTACAGGAGCGCGGCGTTCAGACCCGGAGAATTGCCAATAATGTCTGGGTGCAGAACAAGCATTTTACCGGGGATCTGCCGACCCTGCTGCTGAATTCCCACCTCGATACGGTGCAGCCGAACGAGGGGTGGACTCGTGATCCGTTTCAGCCG